>CAYVVK010000402.1:0-6381 GCA_964454855.1 uncultured Phaeodactylibacter sp.
AGTACTACTTATGATTAAAATTCCATCAATCGGCTGCAAGCGGCAAATTTTGTCCTGCACTGCGTTAATCCCGTATAGCTATCGGGAGGCCGTAGCCCCACGATGCCTACATTTTTCGCCTTGTTAGCGCACAAAATAACTTCGTCTATTCTGTGCACTTATTATTTTCTACGCCCTAACTGCCTGCACTATTAACTGATATTCCATTCTCCAAGTTACTTTTTTTTTAAAAAAAAGTTGGGCTTTCAGCCTTCCGCTAACTTTACGGCCGCACCTGTTCCAGTCCAAACTCATACTCCTTAGGCGGTTCCGCGCCCAGAAGATTCTTTACAAAGTAATCCCACCGCTTGCGGATCATGTAGTCCTCCATGGCGAAGCCATGGCCGCGATTGGGAAACAGCACCATGTCGAAGTCTTTATTGGCGGCAATCAGGCGGCCGGCGACGAGCAGGGTGTTGTAAACGGGGACGTTCGAATCCATGGTGCCATGGGTAAGCAGCAGCTTGCCTTTGAGCTTATCCACCAGCAGTTGGTTGGCCTGGTTGTCGTAATTGGTGGTGCCGTCGGGATAGGTTTCCAACAGGCCCTGCCACTTCTCGCCCCAGTCGTCCTCGTAGTTGCGGTTGTCGTGGTTGCCGGCGCCGCTGACCGCCACCTTGAAGAAATCCGGATAGCGCAGGATGGCGTCGGTAGAGGCAAAACCACCGCCCGAGTGGCCGTAGATGCCGGCGCGCTCCAGGTCGATCCAGGGGTAGCGCTCCGCCAGTTGTTTCATGCCGGCCACCTGGTCGGGCAGGCCGTTGTCGCCCATATTGCCGTAGTAGGCTTCGTGGAAAGATTTGGAGCGCATCGGCGTGCCCATGGCGTCGAGGGAAACGACGATGAAGCCCAGGTTGGCCAGGGCCTGGTTATCGCGTCGGGAAGCAGAAAAGCTGCGGCTGCCCACGCTGCCGGACTGTGGCCCGGGATAGATGTAGTTGATGATGGGGTACTTTTTATTCGGGTCGAAATTGTTGGGTTGGAAGAGCAGGCCGTACAGGCCCGTTTCGCCATCCCGGGCCTTAACGGTAATGGGCATGGGCGGCTGCCAGCCCGTTTCCAGCAGGGCGGAAATGTCAGCCTCTTCCAGCGTCATGAGGTTTTTCCCTTCGTTATTCCGGAGCACGCTGATGGGCGGAGTAGTGGGAGTGGAGTAGCTGTCTACGAAATATTCCCCGGAAGGAGAAAGGGATATCTCGTGGTTGGCGCTGTCGGGCGTGAGCAGTTTCATGCCGGAACCGTCGGTATTCACCCGGTACAGGTATTGGAAGTAGGGGTCGCCGGCTTCTCTGCCTGCTCCCGTGAAATAGATCACCTCATTTACTTGGTCTACTTTCAGTACCTGAAGCACATTCCATTTGCCCTGCGTGATCGGCTTTTTCAGCTCGCCGCTTTTCAGGCTGTAGAGGTAGAGGTGGCCCCAGTCGCTGCGCTGGGAGAACCAGATGACCTCATCGGAATCCGGCAGGATGTGCCAGTTGCTCATGCGGTAGCCGGATTCGAAGAAGGTTTCTTCTCTTTCCTCCAGCACCTTGCGGACGGCTCCTGTTTCCGGGTTGGCAATGCGCAGCACCGCTTCCTTGTGGTCTCGGGAATTGGACAGGAAGGCCAGCTGGCGGGCGTCGGGGCTCCATTCCACATCCAGGAAGGTGCCGTCCCGTCCGGCCACGTGGTCGGTGACGGAGGAGCGGTGGGGGTCGGGCGGCATATTGAGGCGCACCACCTGTGGCCCGTCCAGGTGGATGACTACCCGGTGGCTGCGGAAGATGAGGCTGTCGCCGGGCAGCGGGTATTTCCAGGCTTCCAGTTTGGGGTGGCCTACATTAGTGGTTGTCAGGTACATCTCGCCTACGCCCCGCCCGTCGTGCTGAAAGGTGGCGATCTTTTTGGAATCGGGTGACCACAGCAGCACGGGCCGCTCGCTTTTGATCCAGCCGGCGTTGTTGGTGGCGTAGCCGAAGTCTTCCTCCCCGTCGGTGGTCAGCTGGGTTTCTTCGCCGGATTCCACATCCCGCACCCACAGGTTGTGCTCGTGGATGAAGGCGGCTTTTTTACCATCGGGAGAAAGGAAATACTTCCTGCCCAGCCGGCCGGGGGCGTCTTCTACGCTGCAGGCCTGGGTTTTTGGCGAGAAAGTGTATTGTTTGGCGCCTACCCGGAAGACGATATCTTCTCCATTATCTGCATATTCAAAGCTGTAGAAGGGGAGCTGGAAGGGTTGATAATCGGCGCCGGAAGCTTCATTAAGCGCCTTGGCCAGGGCGGTATGATCAAAGGCCCGCGTTCTCGATCTTTTCCTCGCATCCACGAGGATGAATTCGCGGCCTTCTTCAAATGAGTTGCGGTACCAGAAGCGGTGATCATCCAGCCAGTTGGGGCGCACGTCATCCCTCAGGACGAGAGAGGCGGTATGGGCACTCAGGGCGTTTTCTCCCCGCTCGTAGTCTTCTACTGTGAGTTTTTCCGGGGCATAGGGTGTCGGGGCCTGCCCTTGAGAATAATGGGCAAACAGGAACAAAAAGGAAATTACGGCGAATACTGGTTTTTTCATACTTGTCGAACTTTGTGACAAGATAGGGAATGAATGGGGAAAATGCATATCCCAAATTCCGTACACAAAATGGGAAGAACCGGCCAGAATGGGATGTTTAGCCCAGAAGCTTTTGAGCTTCGAGGGTAAGCTTCAATCCATGAAGGGTAACCTTATTACCAGGCCGGATGATCTCGCGGAGGGTGTATACATCATCCTGAGGGGAGCGGTGGGCTTCGATCTCGTTCTTTTCCAGGTTGATGATCCAGTATTCGGGAATACCGGCTTTGGCGTAAAGCGGGAGTTTTACTTCCCGGTCCATAGCTAGAGAAGTTTCGGAAACTTCAATGACAAGCAGAGTATCTATGGCTTCGGGATGTTTTTCAGCATAAAAATCAGCTTTGGGCTTAAGGATGGATAGATCTGGCTCAGGAGCGGATCGGGGCCCTAAGGCCAGGGGGCTTTGAACTCGGACTATGGCATTTCCCTGTAGGACGGTGGCCAAGTAATTATTAATACGGTCGATTATTGCTGCATGCTTACTTCCACTCGGGCTCATTTCAAAAATTTCTCCGTTAATAAGTTCCACCTTATCTTCTTCCGTGAGAATGCCGGCTTCGATCATGCGCTCGTATTCCTCCACATTTATCAGCCTGCGTACCAGTTGAACAGCCATCGTTACCTTTTTTCTTTCAATTGCTACTAAAATACAGCTATTTTCTCTTTATTCCTACCGGGCAAGGCCTTCACTGGCTGATCAGCATTGAAAAACTTCATGCATGGACACTTATCAAAAAAAGGGCGTTCAAAACGGGCTGTCCCGCTGGCCCATTCATGGCTGGGTGGGCCTGGGCCTCGCCGCCCTTTTCTGGTATCTGAACTGGGGCCTGAGCGGCCTGCGTTCCCACTGGGCTTTCTTTCCCCTCTGGCTGGGGTACATCCTGACGGTGGATGCGCTGGTTTATTTCCGGCGGGGACACTCTTATTTCAGCAGGAATTTACTGGGCTTTGCCGTGCTTTTTCTTCTTTCCGCCCCCTTCTGGTGGATATTTGAGGCACTAAACGCCCGTGTGGGCTATTGGGTGTATCGCCCGATCGAATCCTTCAACGATCTGGAATACTACCTGTACTGTACGCTGAACTTCTCGGTGGTGCTTCCGGCTATTTTCGTTTCCACCCAGTTGTTCGGCACCTTTTCCTGGCTGAAAAAACTGGGCAAAGGGCCGGTAGTAGGAAAGAAAAAGGCCACTGTAGTATCCTTTTTCATCCTGGGCTGGGTATTGCTGGCCGTTACCCTGCTCTGGCCCACCATCAGCATGGCCTTCATCTGGATGTCGCTGTATTTCATCATGGACCCCATCAATGTATGGCTGGGGCGCCCCTCTTTGCTGGAACGAACGGCAAAGGGCGACTGGCGGCTGGTGCTGGCCCTGTGGCTGGGCGGCCTGCTCTGTGGCTTTTTCTGGGAGATGTGGAACTATTACTCTTCTCCGAAATGGTATTACCAGATTCCCTACGTCGATTTCTGGTATGTCTTTGAAATGCCGCTGTTGGGCTATCTGGGCTATCTGCCTTTTGCACTGGAGTTGTACGCGATGTATGCGTTATTCAGCCGGTGGATGCCGGGCAAGCGGCCCCTGCAATTTCTGCAAGAGCCGGGGTGAAATTGTCATCCCACTGGAATTTTTCTTATTTTGAAACCGGCCAAAAACCTTCAAGCATGAAAAAATTAAGTTCTCTTTTTATTCTGCTCCTCGCCTGCTGCCTGTCCGGCTGCGCCCAGGAAACCGTTCCAGATAAGGACATGCAGGTCAAAACTGCCGTGATGGCCGCTCCGGAAGACCAGCGGGCCGGTGCTACCGTTTATGGTTATACCAATAAAGGCAACCTGAAATTACTGCGGGAAGGCAGCAACAAGCTGATCTGCCTGTCGGACGACCCGGACAGGCCGGGCTTTCAGGCCGTTTGCTACCACGAAGGCCTGGAGCCTTTTATGGCTCGCGGCCGCGAATTAAAAGCCGAAGGCAAAAGCGGCACGGATATCTTCAAGATCAGAGAGGCGGAAGCCAAATCTGGCAAGCTGAAAATGCCGGAGCAGCCCACCACCCTGCATCTGCTGGAAGGCAAGACAGGCGAGTTTGACCCGCAAACCGGCAAGATAAGGGGCGCCAACTACCGCTACGTGGTCTACATCCCCTGGGCCACGGCCGAGTCTACCGGCCTGCCTACGCAGCCCATGGTGGCCGGCGGCCCCTGGATCATGGACCCCGGCACCCACAAGGCGCACATTATGATCACGCCGCCACCGGAAAACTAAGGGAATTCGGAAGTGCGAATTCGGAAGTCGGAAGCAGGCGGGATTAAATGCGGCCTTTATTCTTCAGCCCCTCCCTTTTTGTCAGTGGCGCGAGGCCGGGATTGTTTTTGATAAACTGAATGACGGCCTCGGCCTCGTTTTTGGAATACTGCCGAAGGGCCCAGCCGGCTCCTTTCTGGATGAAAAATTCGCCGGAGTTCTGAAGTTGCAGGATATAACGGAACATCAGCCTGGTATCTGTTTCCTCTTTATAGCTCAGCTGGAAAATGAGGCAAACCCGTTGCAGCCAGATATTGCCGGAGGCCATCCAGGCTTCGGTTACCGGTATCTTCAGCTCCGGGAAGCGTAGGAAATGAATGCCTACGAATTTAGACAGATAATCCACGGTATCCCACCAGGAGCGGGTGGTGAGGAGTTCCTCCAGGAAATGGATGAAATCCTCGGTTTGTTTTTTTAGCGCTCGTTCCGCCATTTCCAGGCCGAAGTAGTTGAGCTCCCGGTATTCGTCGTTCACGCAAAGCCTTATGAGGTGGATGAGGCCAGTGCCTGTGGGTATTCCTTTATCCCTGAAAATAGTTTTGGAAAGGGCGGTGCGCTCCGGCGTTTTCAGGCCGTAAAATTCAAACTTATCGCGCATATAGGCCTTCTGGCCGCGGGCCGTTTCGGGGTTTCCTTCCCGCCGGAAGATGGTTTTGACGTATTGGTAGTATTCCTGTGGAGCCATAAGTGTTTACAAGATAATGATTTCCAGCCAGCGACATGCCCTTCTTATGGCGCAGTTTAACTATATTCACACAAACACTTTCCCGATCATGAGAACCAGTTTCACCCTCAACGGAAAAGCGGTACAGGTGGAGACGGCCGCCGATGCCACCCTTCTCTGGACGCTACGCGATGCGCTTAATATGACGGGCACCAAGTACGGCTGTGGCGCGGCGCTCTGCGGCGTCTGCACCGTCCACCTCGACGGCGTGCCCGTGCGTGCCTGTGTCACACCAGTATCTATGGTGGCGGGCCGCCAGGTCACCACCATCGAAGGGCTGGCGGAAGAGGAACTGCATCCGCTTCAGCAAGCCTGGATCGACGAGCAGGTGCCGCAGTGCGGATACTGCCAGCCCGGGCAGATCATGCAGGCGGCCGCCCTGCTGAAAAACAACCCGCAGCCCGGCCGCGAGGAGATCATCGCCCATATGAATGGCGTACTCTGCCGCTGCGGCACCTATCTGCGCATCATCAAAGCCATTGAACGAGCATCACAATCCAGGTAGCTATGGACAATACAAAGAAAAAGACAAACTCCACCCTGTCGCGCCGCCAGTTTCTCACCGCAGCGGGAAGCATCACCTTCGTCGTGGCCGCCGGCGCTTTCGGCAGCAGAATATTTAAGAGCGAGAGCCCCGAAGAATGGGCAGGTGATGAACAGCTCACCGCCTGGGTAAAGCTGGATGAAGACGGCCGTATTACGATCTACAATCCCGCAGCGGAGATGGGCCAG
>CAYVVK010000403.1:0-6332 GCA_964454855.1 uncultured Phaeodactylibacter sp.
GGATGCTCAGGCTGGTCAGCATGAGCATGATGAAGCTTACATTTTGCAGGTTGCCAAAAAACAGCTGGCTGGCTCCCAGCGAGAGGGCAATGATCACCAATGTCAGGCCAATGCCGGCCATGCTGTGCCGGTAGTTGACCGGCCAGGGGTGGGCAGCTTCCTCCGCCTCGGCAGCAGCCGGACGAAGCTGCCCGGAAAAGGCTGGAAATAAGGCGCCGTAGAACCGGGGCGCTACGGAAGTGAGAAACAGCAGGTACAGGCCGCCCAGCAGTACGTCGGCGGCATTCAGCAAAATGATGGCTTCCTGAGAAGCCTCCAGCGCCAGCCCTATGGCCTGCATGTTGGGCGTGCCTCCGGTATAAACGCCTACCAGCATGCCGGAAAGGCGCCAGGCGTCTGTTACCTGGCCGTGCAGCAGAAAAGCCGTGAGGGTGGTGGCCAGTATCCCGGCCAGCACGCAGAGCAGGAAGCTCAGCAGGCTGCCCCGCGCATGGCGGAGCCACTGTTTGAGGTTGGTGGCGTACAACAAAAGCGGAATGGCCATGACGATGGTGAACTCAGTGAAGATGGTAGACAGCTTCTCCTGCAGGGGGAAAATGGGGAGGTTGCTGAGCAATATGCCCAGTGCATAGCAGAGCACCACCGGGCTCAGCCAGTAGGGGAGGAGCCCTCTGAGATGCATTCGCCGGCTGACAAAGGGGAAGAGGATAATGATGGCGGCCTGAAGGGCAGTCCAGTGCATTGGGCTTAGTTTTGCAGCTCGATTTGCAGGCCTTTGTAGTAATCCACCCTCAGGCGCTTGTCCCGGGCATCGCGGTTTTGCAGCAGCCATTTGGCCAGTGGGGTGACCAGAGCCTGTTCTATGGTGCGCTGCAGAGGGCGGGCGCCGTAGGCCTCGTCGAAACCATGGCTCGCCAGATGGTCCGCGAGGCGGCGGGTGAATACCAGTTCCAGATTGCGTTTGGTAAAGCCTTCCCGTTTTTTGAGATCCTCCAGCTCTTTGTAGGTGATCTTCAGGATGTCCTCCCGGCTCAGGCTGTTAAAGGTGATGATGCCATCGAGCCGGTTGACGAATTCGGGACGGAAATGGCGTTCGATGGCCGATATATAGGCCTTCTCTGCATCTTCCGCAGAGCCGAAACCGATAGCCCGCTGCTTGGCGGCGCCCAGGTTGGAGGTCATGATAATGATGGTATTCCGGAAGTTGGCCTCCCGGCCGTAGGCGTCGGCCAGCAGGCCTTCATCCATCAGGCTGAGCAGGGCATCGAAGATGGAAGGGTCGGCTTTCTCCACCTCATCGAGCAGCAGTACCGAGAAAGGGCGTTCTCTGACTTCCTTGGCCAGTTGCCCTACTTCCCGGCCGGCGCCGATAAGGCGGGTGATCTGGCCGGGATACTGGAACTCGCTCATGTCAATGCGGATCAGAGGGGACTGGCGCTGGCCTTTACCAAAAAAGTAATCCGCCAGGGCCTTGGCGCTGGCTGTTTTTCCCACGCCGGTCGGGCCGGCAAAGAAGAGGGTGCTGATGGGCTTATAGGGATTGTTCAGGCCTGCTTTATAGACTTTCACCAGTTCGCAGAGCTTATCTACGGCATTGGCCTGCCCGATGATGCGTTCGTTGAAATGGGCTTTTAGCTGCACGGTATCGAGTAGCAGGTCATCGCGCAGAAAGAGCTCCGGCAGCCCGGTCTGGCGGATGAAGTTATCGATCACAGCGGGCTTATCGACTTTTTCCTTGTTCCTGGCCCGGGCCTCGGTAATGCACTGGCCCAGGAACTTGATGCCTTTGCCGGGAAAACTTTCATAAGGGTAATACCGCAACAACAGCCGGTAGGCGAGCTGTAAGGCTTCCTGCCCGATCGGGATGCGCAGAGACTGGGCGGCATAGGCGGCAAATTCTCCGAGCACGGCCATCACCTGTTTTTCTTCCAGTTCTATAACGGGCACTACCTGAAAGGCCTCGGCAAAACCGGGCAGCAGGCGGCGCATGCTTTCCAGCTCCTGAGGAGTGGCCTCGCCCATCATTTGCAGCTTGCCCTGCTCCAGGAAAGACATGAAAAAGGCGGCGACGCTGTCTTCCGGGCCCGCTCCGCCGATCTGCAGCAGGCGCACTACGTCTTCCACCCATAGGATGCCATTGGTGGCATTGAGTTCCTCCACCAACTGTTCACAGAGCTCTTCCCATTCTCCAAGGTATTTGGAGCTGGCCGTAATGCGCTGGGGAAGTATCCTCCAGAAAGTGTAATCGAGCGGTTGCTTACCCGAGCGGCTGCTTATCTTTTTGATGGCTTGGCGCAGAACGGCGCTTTTTCCCGTACCATGCCGGCCCACAGCCAGCACATTGGAACGCGTGCTGATGAGCTTGTCAATGACTGTACGGACTTCATCCTCTCGTTCCCAGGCTGCTTCGGGAAGGGCGCTCATACTGCGCCGGATGCTCTTTTTCTCCGGAACGCGCTCCGCCAGGCGTTTTAATACCCGGTATTCCCGCTGATAGCCGATGCCATCCCAGTAGAATTCGCGGTCGTAGTTTACTTTCAGGGTGAGCGTGGACATCCCGGGCTCGGGGTACATCTGTAACCGGTAGAGCTTTTCAGGGGAATAGCGGTTCAGGATGCTGACGAGCGCGAGTTGCAGGAGAGCATCTAATTGCCGCGGATCGTAGTAATAGAAACTTTCATTCATCAGCGGCAGGTAACACTCGTAATGGCCCTCAGCCGCTTCGCCGTAAATTACAGGTACGGATATTTTCAAGGTATCGGTGAGCGGATAGGCACTACTGCGGGTGCGGTAGGCCGGCCGGATGGCCGTTTCGGCCATTTTCAGCCGGGGTTCCAATAAATCGATAATGGGATAGTCATCGTACTTTTTGTACTGCTTCTGCAGGTGGCCGAGCAATGCCCTTTCCAAACGCTCCGGGCTGGATTCCATCGCTTTGAGCCCGGTGCCCACCAGCAGGCCGAGCACGACATCTTCCTTCAGCTGGAAATACAGTAAGGGGTAGTTGATCTTCTCCATAAACCTGGCTGTGGATGGTAAAGGCCAGGTAATATAATCAAGTTATGATGCCGGACAAATCTTTTTAGAAAACAGATTTGTAGCAGGCGGTTACTTGTCCTGTATCCCTAGAAGGAACTGTTGCGCATTGTGGGTACGGTTTCCATACGTTCTACCTTGCGCTTTACTTCCAGGATATGCTGGTGCTGCTTTTCCAGCTCTTCGTTGATGCTGACCGGAATGCCGGACTGAGCGAGCGACTCGCGATAGTAGTCGGAAATGGCTGTTTCGCTCTTATTACAAAAATCGGTGATCTTGGGCCGGTTATTGAGCAGCAGGACTTCCCGGAAATCCCCCCAGTGTTCATGCAGGTAAGAACGGATGCGTTTTGAGGCTGGAACCGGTGAGGGAGGCATACTCTCCAGCCATTCCCGGGCTTCCTCGTAGAGTTCCTGGCGGTAGTCGGCCAGGCTCTCCAGATAATCGTTGAGCTCTTCGTCGGAAACGATTGCTGCTGCTTCCCGGTATTTCTGGGCGGCATCTTCGTGCCGCTGCGCCAGTGTGGTTAAAATGGAGATGGTTGACTCTTTATTCATATCTTCTTTATTCTTCTCATTACTGTTCTGATCCATCGTTCAGGTCTTTTTCTATTTCTTGAATGGTTTTTTCCACATCGGCCTTCACGGATTCCCAGCCTTCTTTGAGGTTTTGCTGAACACTTTTAGTTTGTTCGTTGAGCAGCTCGCGCCGTTGTTTGAGGCTGTCCAGCCGCTCCTGCAGTTGCTGGCGGTTTTCCTCTTCAGCCTTTTCCAACTCTGCCTGCAGCTCGCGGATGCGCTCGCTTAGCTGTTGCTGGGTACTCTGTATTTTCCGCTCGATAGCGATCAGTTCTTCATTGGTTTCCCGTTGTACGGCATCGGCGAGCTCGCCGGCTTCTTTTCTCACGTCTTCCGCTTCGCTACGGGTGTCACTGCCACAGGAGGACAGGGCAGCAACCAGCAGGAGGGCCAGGGCAAAAGCAAGTGGTCTTTTTTCCATTTTTCATTTGTTTTTTAGCTATCAATTTTTATTCGAACCGGATGACTTCAGCTCGTCCGTAGCCATGACTTCATTGAGTTTTTCGCCACCCTTGATTCCGAAGTCCAAAGTACGAATAGGGAATGGAATGGTAATGTCATTTTCATCAAAAGCTTTTTTCAGGGCCATGATGGCAGCGCTTTGTTCCCGAAGATAATCCGATTGTTTCCACTTTTTCATCCAGAAGCGTAGGATGAAATTGATGGAACTGCTGCCGAACTCTGTATAGTAAAATTCGAAAGGCTTGTCCGGCGCCATTTCTATTTCTTCGTGATTCCTTATGGCCTCCATGGCCACCTGCTTTACCTTTTCCAGGTCGTCGCCGTAGGAAATTCCGCAGGACAGTACGACCCGGCGTTCTCCGGTACTGGTATAATTGACCAGGGGGTTTTGCAAAACCATTTTATTGGGAATGAGGACATCCTGGCCATCCATGTCGCGCAGTATGGTTGACCGCAGGGAAATGTGGTGGATGATGCCGAAGAAGCCGTTCGTTTTTACCAGGTCACCCACATTGAACAGGCTTTTGGTGGAAAGGAGAATGCCGGAGAAGACATTCATCAGGGGTTCCTGCACGGCAAGGCCGATGGCCAGGCCCACGACGCCGGCGCCGGCGAGCATGGAGGTCAGGGCGGTATCCAGTTCCAGAATACCCAGGACAATAAAAAGCATCAGAAGAAGGAATCCTGCGGTGGCAATATTCGACAACAGGCTAGTGATCGTTTTATTGGAAGATAACCTGTCAACCGCCCGGCTAAAGTATTTTTTCACATACCTGGAGAGAAATATGGATAAGGCCATTACCAGGATGGCAAGGATGAAGTTTGGCAAAAATGCTATGAAGCCTTCCACCCAGGCATTGAGCTTTTCAATAGCGGCACTGAGAGAAATATTGAACTCTTCTAACATGGACAAATGCTATTTAATAGATGATATTTTCCGGTTGTGAAACGTAGCAGCAGATGAGGATGTTCGTGTTGGGGGGGGCGGAGGCCATTCTTCTTTCTCCGGGAAGGTATGCAGGAATTTCCAGTTGGATTCGAGCAGGCGCTCCATGGTATCCAGAAGTTCACTGATATTTTCGGTACTGCTGCTGCCCGGTCCGGTGGGCAAGGATGTCTGTTCCCGAAATAAAGAAGAACATCAGGCAATTTCGTAAGCTTCCCGCAACTCTTTCAAACGTTCCAGCGCCATTTCGATCTTGTCGCGATGGCGGTCCAGCGTCAGGCGGATGTCATTGGGCAGTGTTTGGTGTTCCAGTACTTTTTCGTACTGGGCCAGTGCTTCTTTCTCACCCCGGATGCACTCCCCGAGAATGGCCTTCTCTTCATTGGAGGAGATGGCTGCTTTGAGGTTCATCCAGCTGCGGTGGGCGTCGCCGGTGAGGGTAGTCCCTTTATCGGGCTTGGCATCGATGATCGCCAGGCACTGCTTGATCTCATGCCCGAAATTGTTGCGTTGCTGCTTGTATTCCCGGAAGAGCTCCTGCAGGGCCTCGTCATCGACGTTTTCCGCCGCCTGGCCGTAGCCGTACTCGGCATCGTAATTGGCATGAAGTAGTTCATTTAAGGATCTGGCTTGTTTGGCTTGCTGTGCATTCATCACTCTGAATTTTCGCTTTTAAAAAAAGCAGCAGCCCTGAGGCTGCCGGCTATTGGGAGCGGTGTTTTCACTTTGCTCTCAAATGGGTGAATTCGGGATGGCGGTTCATGTAACCGGACATGAAAGGGCAGGTGGTCTTGATGCGGTAACCCATCTTTTCTGCGAAGCGCACGGCTTCCAGGGCCATCGCATCGGGTATGCCTACGCCTTCCAGTACTTCCGGTACATAGGTTTCCGTGAATTCGATCACGTTGGGGTTGGGGTCGGTGTGGATCTCGTACTTGAGGTAAACTTCTTCATCTCCTTTCATGTGGAAATGAAATTTACCTTCTGAAGTGTCTTGTCTGATGTCTAATGCTCCTGGAGTAATTTCCATAATGTTCTTTTAAATTTTTTGGTTGACAAATGATGGCCAGGGACAGTTCCGTCGCTGGCGTCCATCTATTATATAAAACGGCTCGAAGGGGGAAGGCCCCAGTGCTCTGGAAGTTAATTAATTGACAGGTAGTTGCTGCTATAATACATTGATAAACTGTTGATTATCTCTACTGCCTACTGTCAACTGCCCATACGGGCCCGTACCGGGGTTCACTGCCGACTGTACTAGTGCTTTGGGAGTTAATTAATTGACAGGTAGTTGGTGTTATAATAGATTG
>CAYVVK010000404.1:0-258 GCA_964454855.1 uncultured Phaeodactylibacter sp.
CTTCAATGGGCGGGTCCAGCAGGCCGGTGGGCCGGATGAGCTGTTCGACGATCAGCCCGCCGGTCTGCTCCAGCTCGTAGTCTGCCGGGGTGGCACTTACAAACACCACCTGGTTGATCATGCTTTCAAATTCCGTGAAGTTGAGCGGGCGGTTGTCCATGGCAGAGGGCAGGCGGAAGCCGTAGTTGACCAGGCTGAGTTTGCGGGCCCGGTCGCCGCCGTACATACCCCGAACCTGAGGAAGGGTGACGTGGCTCT
>CAYVVK010000404.1:268-6318 GCA_964454855.1 uncultured Phaeodactylibacter sp.
GCAGGCAGAAGGGGCGGGTGCCCGGGCGGCGGCCGTCAAAGAAGCGGGAGTAATTTTCCACACCGTTGCAATAGCCCAGTTCCTTGATCATCTCCAGGTCGAAGGCGGTGCGTTCCCGGATGCGCTTGGCCTCCAGCAGCCGGGCTTCACGTTCAAAATACTTTTCCTGCTCGTAGAGCTCGTCCTCGATGTCTTTAATGATCTGATGGATACGGTCTTTGGGAGCGATATAGAGGTTGGCGGGAAAGATGGCCGCCACCTCCTGGCCGGTGATGCGCTTTCCACTCTCGATCTCGATCTGGTCGATGGATTCGATCTCGTCGCCAAAGAAAGTAACGCGATAGCCATAGTCCACATAGGGCAGGTTGATGTCTACCGTATCGCCGCGCACCCGGAAAGTGGCGCGCCGGAAATCAGTTTCCGTTCGGGAGTAGAGGCTCTCCACCAGGCTGTATAGAAAACTGTTTCGGGAGATGGTTTGCCCTTGCTTAATGCGAATGATGCCGCTCTTGTAATCCTCCGGGTTTCCCATACCATAAATGCAGGATACGGAGGCCACGATGATGACGTCTCGGCGGCCGGACAGCAGGGAAGAAGTGGCCCGCAGGCGCAGCTTATCGACCTCTTCGTTGATGGAGAGGTCTTTTTCTATATAGGTATCAGTGGTGGAGAGGTAGGCCTCGGGCTGGTAGTAGTCATAATAGGACACAAAATACTCCACGGCATTATCCGGAAAGAACTCTTTGAACTCTCCGTATAATTGTGCGGTAAGGGTTTTGTTGTGTGTGAGTATGAGCACCGGACGGTCAAGCTCGGCAATGACATTGGCCATCGTGAAAGTCTTGCCCGAGCCGGTGACCCCCAGCAGGACCTGGGCCTTCTCGCCGTCCTGAATACCCTGCACGAGTTGCTTTATGGCCTGCGGCTGGTCGCCCGTAGGAGAAAAAGGAGATTGGAGTTTGAAGGACATGTATGGTGCTCCTGGTTTTTGGATGTCAATAATAACGGAAATGCGCTAACTGGAAACGCCTGGCGGGGAGCGGTGGTTGAGGGGAAAGGGAATAAAATCCTGCATCGGCCTTCCGGAATGCGGCGGAAGGCCGATGCAGGATAAAAGTCAGGGTACGAAGCCGAAATGAGCCATCATGCCGACACAGCCGCCAGGTTCTGCGCTTTTTCCTTTTTGACGAAGTACATGTCGATCAGCCCTTTATTCTTAGCCTGCACCTTACCCCGGTATTCACAATCGAACTGGTATTTGATAAGTCCGTAGGTATTGTCAGAGATGTTGACCCTGCCTTCTTCGCCGTTGGCTTCCATGCGGGAGGCGATGTTGACGGTGTCTCCCCAGATGTCATAGGCAAATTTATTGACGCCCACCACGCCGGCTACGACCGGCCCGGTGTGGATACCGATGCGGGCCTCAAAGAAGGGTTTGCCCAGGCGGATCTTCTCCTGCTTCTGCTCATCGAGGAATTGCTGCATCTCCAGGGCGGCCTTGACAAGGCTTACCGGCATGGTCCTTCTGCCGGTAAGGCCGGAAGCACACATATAGGCGTCGCCGATGGTTTTGATCTTTTCGATGTCTTCGTACTGAGAGATGATGAAGTCGAAGGCTTTAAAGCATGTGTCCAGTTCTTCCACCAGTTCCTCGGGCGTGAGCTGTTCGGATATGGTGGAGAAGTTTTTGAAATCGCTGAACAGCACGGTCACCTGATCGTACTTGCGGGCTTTGGCCTTGCCGAATTCCTTGAGTTCGTCTGCGATGGGTTTCGGAAGAATATTGAGCAATAGTTCTTCCGAGCGCTCCTGCTCTGCCTGGATGATCTTATTTTTTTCCTTCAGGCGGCTGCGCGAGCGGCGGCTGGAAAGGAAAAGCACCAGCAATAAGAGGGCCAGCACGGTGCCGAAGCCTGCCAGTACCACGAGCATTTTCTGGCGGTTGGTGGCGCGCTCCGCCAGGAGAGAGGCCTTCGCCAACTCCGCCTCCCTGATCCCCAGTAAAGCCTCCTGTTCCAGCTTTTCCCGGGAGAGCTGCTTCACTTCCCGGGCTCTGCTTTCGGCGGTCATTTCAGCTTCCTTTTTTGCCTCGGCTACAGTGGCCAGTTCCTCCTCCTTTTCGTTGATCTTCTCCTCTACTTTTTCTTTTTCCTGCACGAGTTCTTGTTGGCGGCGCTGCAGGCGGTCGCGGTCGGTGCTCAGCTCATCGCGTTCGCTGAGCAGGTTGTCAATCTCGCTTTGCAACTCCTGGCGTTCTTCCTCAAGCCTGCGCTTTTCCCTTTCCAGTTGGGCGCGCTGGCGCTCGTACTTGCTTTCCAGCTCGCTGATACTGGTACCTTTGCTGCTAAAATAGTTGAAGGCCTCTTCAACGATCTGATAGGCCTCCCGGTAGTCGCGGTCTTTGGTCTCCAGGCGGCTGCGCTTTTCCACGCTTTTGATGATCAGGTCGGAGTCTCCTGCCTTTTTGGCGGAGGCCAGAGCGCTGTTGTACCATACCTTGGCATTGCGCTCATTGCGGTCCCTTTCGTAGGCCTGGCCGACGAGATAGGCGGAGCGGGCGGCCATGCCGTCGTTGTTCTGATTGAGGGCCAGGTTGTAGGCCTGCTTGCCGTAGTCGATGGTTTTTTCCTCGTCGATCCTGAGGTAAGCTTCTCCCAACTGGTAGTTGAGAAATAGTTTATCTCTGCTGGAATTGGCTTCCTGTAGCTCCTGCTCCATCTCCTGAATTGACTGGGCCTGAAGGGCAAACAAAGTGCCGAGAAGACAAAGGAGCAGGGTGAATATTTTTTTCATATAAAATAGTTTTGCATGAGTGCCTCCCGTATCCAAAACGCGGAAAGTGCTGTTTTGTTACGTCGGCGGGCAGCCCGCAGATAAAATTGAGTTTTCCCCGGGGAAAAAACAAAAATACAAATCCGGGAGCACAATTAAGAGCCGGTTCCCGGCTTTACCCACAAGGCCGGAGCATAGGCTGAAAGCTCAGGCTGCCGGGCACCAGCGAAACAAGCGTGTTGAGAAAAATCACTGAGCCCCGTTGATATTCATCAATAACGGCCCAGCCGCTTTTAGTGATATTGTTCTTGCATCCAATCATTCACCTTTTAAAAGAACCGATAATGAACGTCCTAGCTCCTGTCCAAACGCTGATGACCACAAATTTGATCACCGTTAACCCGGGCGACAAACTCACCCGGGTGAAAGAGATCTTTGAGGCCAACAACATCCATCACATTCCTGTGGTGAGTTACAAGCAGATCGTGGGCATGATCAGCAAAACCGATTTTATCTACTTCATGCGCGGGTTCAGCCGTAACGAGGAAGACCGCTTCGTCAACGAAGCCCGCCTGCGTGCCTACAAGGCAGAGGATATCATGACCAAAGGGCTGGCCAAACTGACACCGGATGACCGGATCAATGTGGCGCTCGATATATTTCTGGAAAACCGCTTCCACGCCATTCCCATCGTCAGGGAAGGAGGCGAACTGGTGGGCCTCATTACCACCTTCGACATCATAAAGGCCCTGTCTGGTGAGGAAATTACCGCCAAACAGATCCTGGAAAGTAAAAAAGCTTAAATGAATACATGCCTTTACATCTAAAAATATTAGGCATCGGTTGTCGAAAGAGCAGAGCCATGAAGGCTATTCTTTTGGAAACGCTGGCCCGCCTTCCTCAGCTGGAGGTGGAGGTGGAGGAGGTGACCAGCGTGAGCGATATCCTGGAGTACCAGATTGCCGCTGCGCCCGCCCTGCTCATCAACGGCCGGCCGGTATACCAGGATGAAGTTCCTGGTGTGGAAGAACTGTATGAGGTGCTAATTCAATATCAGCAAAAGCCCAGAACCATGAAAAAGATTCTCGTTCCTACCGATTTTTCCGAAGTGGCTGCCAATGCCTATCGCTTCGCACAGTCGCTGGCCGAAGAGCGGGCGGCTGAACTGAAGGTCATTCATGCGTACCATCCTTCTTTTGATTATTCCAACCCCTATCTCGACATGCCCGCCGCGGAGTTCGAAGCCGTAAAAAGGGAGTTGATGGATAACTTTCTGCATGAGCATACTCTTCCTTCCGAAAAGGGAGGGGCGGTGGCCACCCTGGCCGAGCCAAAATCCGAATTGCGCATTGGCTTCGCCGGAGAAGAGGTCGTCCGGTATTCCAAAGAAGTAGACCTGATCGTGATGGGCACCACCGGCGAGGGCAACCTGGTGGAAAAAGCCTTCGGAAGCGTATCCACCTTTGTGGTGCAGAATGCGCATTGCCCGGTATTGCTCATCCCCGGGCACTGCCGCTGCGAGGGCTTCGAGAATGTGGTGTTCGCGAGCAACTACCACGCTGCCGATGAGGCCGTTCTGGAACAAGTCGTCCAGATGTTGGGTATGGGCCTGTCGGCCATCCACTTCGTACATGTGGAACAGGAGCCCGGCAAGCCTTATGCGGTGGAGAAAGTACAGTATGAGCAGGCGGTGCACCGAAACATGCCGGACATTGGGTTTAACCATGTGGAAATAGAATGTGCCCAGATCGAAGAAGGGGTAGTAAAATACGCAGAGGAGATCGACGCCGGCCTCATTGTGACCGGCACCGTACACCGTAGTTTTCTGGAAAAACTGTTTCATAAAAGTGTGACCAAACGCCTGGCCTTCCACACCAACGTGCCGCTGATGGTTTTGCACTACGATGACTGAAATAAATACTAAAACCGTAGGAAAAGGAGCCCATCATGGAATTTTCTCTGATGGGCCTTTCTTCTTCCGGCTTCCGGCTTTGTATCATTCTTCCCGCACCAGCAGCAACGGCACCGGCGTCTGCCAGGCCATCTGCCGGGAGAGGCGGCCGGAGAGCCAGTTGTCGGGAAAGGCCCGCTTGGGCAGGTACATGGCCAGCATCTGCGAGGGGTACTTGTGGAGAAAGTAATCGATGCCTTCCTTAACCGTTCGCTCCCGTACCATCGTCACGGCTTCCTCGCCCTTTTTTAGTTTTTCTTCCTTGTATTTGTCCTGTTCTTCGGGCAGCATATTGACAAAGAAAGGATGTACCTCGGCATCCAGCCTGTCGGCGAATTTCTGTACCCTTTCCAGGATGTATTTTTCCTGGGAGGAGATGTCCACTGCAAGGGCAATACGTTTGACTTCGCTGTAGGCCGTACCCTCAGGAACGAGCAGAACGGGCGTCTTGCACTGCCGGATGAGCTGAGTGGATACGCTGCCGAACAGCTGTTCCAGCAGGCTATGCTTCCGCCGGGTACCCACGATAATGACATCTGATCCCAATTCTTCGGCCAGGCCGACAATTGTAGGCGCCACCCGGCCGTTCTCCACCCGGTAAGAGGAAGGGATCACCCTGGTGGTGGCCTCCGGGTCGCGGTTGGGATAGTTCGTGGTGAATTGACGGAGTTTTTTGCGATATTCTTCATTTTCACGCTCTACGAGGGCCCGGCGCCTTTGCTCACTGATGGTTTCTTCGGTATGGGTGTTGGTGTTCACGTAGAGTACGTCGAGCGGGCTGTCCAGTTGCAGGCACAGCCAGTCGGTATACTGGCAGGCGTAGTTGGAGGCGGCTGAAAAGTCAACAGCCAGGAGGATTTTGATCATGGCTTTTGCTTAGGTAGTAATAACCTAAATATAGGTAAAAGCTTCTTTCCGGCCAATGAGTTTCCTCAGCCCTTGTTAACACATTGCCGGAAAATGAATATTTTTGACAACAGAAATATGACTCTTTGACAAAACCTGTGTTCTAAAGGCCCGTGCTTCATGCGAAACCCTTGCTCCCGCTTGTCGCATTGCTTCCACATGAAGCGCGGCCCACAGGTTTTGTCAAAGAAGGAGAATTATAAAATGACGTTACCATGGCCACTGCCGAACAGGCTCATCAAACCATCACCACCCATATAGAGGAGAACCGCCTGGAAGAGGCGGCCGAAGCACTGCTGGCCTTTGCCCGTGAATTCAGCCCCGACAAACAGACCGCAGCCCGCATGCGCAAATCCGACCTCAAAGCCCTGGAAGAAGAAGCGCTTATGATGGGCAATACCAACAGCATCAGAGAACGGCG
>CAYVVK010000405.1:0-6311 GCA_964454855.1 uncultured Phaeodactylibacter sp.
CAGAGAAGTTAAGCTCCTCAGCGCTGATGGTACTGCCCTCACGGGTGGGAGAGTAAGCCGCTGCCAGCTCCATATAACACACAGAAAAGCCGCTCCGGCATTACGCCGGTAGCGGCTTTCTGCGTTTTATCTCAACCTCAGCCTCAACCTCAGCCTCAACCTCCCTGTACGCTAACGCTACAGGGCAAGCAACCTCAAAAATCCGGAAACTTCTCCTTCAGAAAAGCCTTGATGGCAAGTATCTCTCCCTCTACATCCATCTTTTTATTCTTTTTCCCCATTCTCCTGTATACGGGCGCTGGTTCGGCTACCAATGGTAGTGCCTTCTCCTCCTCTCTCAGGTATACCCCACCCCGGCCGATGAGCAGCCAGTTGGGGTTCACCTTCAGCTTTTCGTGCAGCAATATGGCCTGGGCCAGCGTTAGCCCGGCCCTGTCCCCCGTCTCGATGTGGGCGTAGGTAGACTGGCCGATCTCCAGCACTTCCGCAAATTGCTCCTGTGTCATGCCGAGCTGCTTGCGCAGCCACTTCAGCCGGGCCTTTATATCTTCTTTTTCCATAAAAAGCTATGTTCGCTATTGCTTTTAATGATTAAAACCCATAAGTTTGAAGCAATGTTTTACGCGCTGAAGAAATAGAAGGATAAAATTTTTTCTGAAACCTTATTTTTTCATTTAAATCTCTCTGATATGAAAAGGATTATTCTTGAAAAATCCATTTTTAACTGCACCCTCTTTTTATTCATTCTCTTATGTCTAGTTTCTTGTTCAGAAGAGAATAATAAACCTTTGTCGCCATCTTATGACGGGGAGTTGTCCCACTTTTAGGCGTAGCTAAGATAGGGGAAGAGGGCCTTGTTTTTTCTAGAAATCCGGAACATCCAGAAGGCCAATCTTTTGACGATTGTTTTAAGGAAGACTGGGACTCTTTTTGTGAAGACTTCTGGTCTTGTACCTTTCAAATTGTAAACCCTTTATTTGTAGGTACGGCGGTTGCATTGCATTGTGCGGTTCGATAAACGTTTAAAATGGGTATTGAAGCTCCTAAAGAATATTCGCGTGAATGTGTGAATTCAAAAAGTATTTTCCAAGATTATCCATCTTAAGTGTAAAAAATTTGAATTTGGGCTTCAATATCCCTTCAAAACTTTTCTCAGATGAAAGAACTGAAAAAATTCACCACCATCATAGCCGGTTCCATCCTGGGATTCATTGGAGCACTCTTAAAACTGGAAGGGAAGGCCGCATACGGGTACTTTCTTTCCGCCGGGGTCATCCTCACGGTCATTTTCTTTGTCATGCTGTTCTCGGGAAAGATCCGGATTGGTGGCTCAAAGCAGAGCTGAAAATTAAAGCCGATATAGAAAGAATAAAATAATGTACTTCTTTTTTCTTCTTGAAGTTGCTCCTTTTTACAAGCTCATCACTTTCTTTATTTATTATCCTCTGACTGTATTATAGTATTTTTCCAAATTTGACTACTTTTTCAGTCCGGATGTGTATCTTTTATGATAAAACGCGTCTAAAAGGATAATTTCCTTCCGGGAATTCCTGGCCATTGACGCGATGAATAAAAGCAAACCCCTTGGAAAAAACGTGTAATAAGTCGATGGAGGACCTCGAGGTCATTCACCATTATCTCGAGACCCAGGCATCCCGGTGTTTTAATTTGCTGTACAACCGTTATGCGGCAAAAATCTACAGCAAGTGTATTTCGATGCTGAAAGACGAGGCGCTGGCTCAGGATGCCACCCAGGAGATATTCACCAAGATCTTTCTCAATCTTTCACGATTCCGGGAAAAATCAAGGTTCTCTACCTGGGTGTACTCCATCACCTATAATTATTGTATTGACTTCCTGCGGCGTAAAAAAAAGCAGAAGGCCCTTTTCTCAGAAGAGATGGAGTTGGCTCCGGATGTGCCGGATGACGAAGTTTCCGACAAAGTCCTCCTCGAAATGGAGGTCCACGAGCTGAAAGTGGTGCTGGACAATATTCCGGCAGGAGACCGGGCAGTCCTTCTCATGAAGTATCAGGATGAAATGTCCATCAGGGAAATTGCAGAAGTACTGGACAAGACGGAGAGCGCCATAAAAATGAAGATCAAAAGAGCCAAAGCCAAAGCGCAGGAAGCGAGGAAGGAGATATTCAGAGAGCAACTTATTTAGTGAGATGTAGAATGGGAACGGATATGAACAACTTTCAAAAACTACTCGACGAGCAGGCCAGAGCATACGATGCTCCTAAACGGCAGGCCGTAGAGAATAACCTGAGGCATACCATGGGCGTGGTTCACCTCATTGGCCAGATCGTAGAGGTCTACCTGCCCACCATGGTGGGTGTCCTGATCACTGCTGCCGGAGGCAGTGAAGAGGGTAGTGAACGGATGGCTCCCCGGCATCAGCCACCATCTCTCGGAGAGGATAACCCTGGAAAGATAGGGCCCCAGCCTCCCGGCGGCGATGTGCCCACGCGGTAAACCAGCGGAGAATACAGACCTAAAATCATTTTCGGTTATGATCATACCTTTACAAAGCGAAATCCCAGCTCAGACCGGAGTTGACCTCTGGAAGATATTCGAAGGGCTGCTCACCAATTTTGCCGCTGTAATTCCCAATTTGATGGGGGCCCTGGCGATATTTATCGTAGGCCTGATCATCTCCAGGATTGCCGCCCGTTTTACCCGCCGCCTGTTGGTAGCTGTAGGCGCCGATAAACTGGCCGAACGGCTCAATGAAATTGAGATCGTTTACAAGAGTAATATAGAGCTGGTGCCCAGTAAATTGCTTTCCAAGGTAGTCTACTATTTCCTGCTGTTCATTTTTGTCATCGCAGCCACCGATGTACTCAATATGCAGGTCATATCGGAAATGATGGGAGAGATCCTCAATTATGTTCCGATACTCATTTCCGCCATGGTGGTCTTTGTGATCGGCCTGCTGATCAGTGACTTCCTGAAGAACATCGTCAAAACGGCCTGTGAATCTCTGGGGATTCCTGCTGCCGGCCTCATCGCCAATGTGGTATTTTACTTCCTCTTCCTGAATATCGCTATGATTGCTTTATCTCAGGCCAGGATAGAAACGGAATTCATCCAGGACAACCTCTCGATCATCCTCGCAGGCATTGTGCTGGCCTTTGCCATCGGCTATGGGTTTGCTTCCCGCAACATAGTAGCCAATTTCCTGGCTTCTTTCTACCAAAAGGGGAAAGTGAATATAGGAGACACTATCGGTATTGAAGGGGTCAGGGGAAAGGTGGTGGAGATGGACAGTTCGACCATTACGCTGCAGGCAGAGGGGCGGCGGGTGATGGTTCCGCTCAGCAAACTGGCTTCCGAAAAAGTGGAAATATTCAGCCGCGCGCCGGCTCCCGAAGAAGAAAATTAGCATGGCGCTTCTGCCCCGCCCGAACAATCGCCATCTTTTACACCTATAGTCTACAATTACATTCACTTAAAACATATTAATAGAGATGTTTAAGCTAGCCAATGCATTGCTATTGACCGCCCTCTTTTCCTGTTCCGCCCTCTTGTTGCAGGCCCAGGAAGAGGCCGCCGCAGAAGAACAACCCGAACAAGGTTGGAGAACCGGCGCCAGTTTCGGTATGGATTTCGCTCAGCTTTTCCAGTTAAACCCGCGGCAGGGCGCCGGCCAGAACCGGCTCGGCCTGGGAGGCGCCGTCAACGTGTTCGGGAAATACCGTAAAAACCGCCTGGCCTGGGACAACCTCGGTTCTCTGCAGTTTGGCGTACAGCGTCTGGGCTCAGGGGTGATCTCTCAGGGTACGGAAGAGAAGATCCCTTATCAGAAAGCCATCGACGAATTGCGCTTTAACTCGAAAGTGGGTTATCAGATGTCCAAGAAATCTCCCTTCTTTTACGCTGCCGACCTGTCCTTCTTCAGCCAGCTGACGCCTACCTACCAGGGCACGGACACCTATCCGGGCTTTTTCCTGTCTGACATTTCCCAGGACGGCCAGCCGCCGCTATCTAAGTTCCTCTCTCCGGCAACCGTTACTTTTTCCCTGGGTATAGACTTTAAGCCCAATGACAACTGGTCCTTCTTCTACTCTCCCATCGGCAGTAAATTCATTATCGTAGGAAGTGACATCATTGCCCGCCGCGGGGTACACGGCAACCCGGTGGAAGGAGAAAAAGACCCGCAGACCGGCTTGTTCGATCCGGAGAACACCGATAATGTATTCTCGCAGCTGGGCTCCCTGATCCGCGCCAATTTTTCGAGCAACTTCCTGGATGAACGCATGTCTTATATTTCTGCCCTGACGCTCTATTCCAACTACCTGGAAAATCCCCAGAACCTGGATGTGGACTGGACCAATGAAGTAGCTCTGGAACTCTTTAAGAACCTCCAGCTGGCCATGACCGCAAACCTGTTCTACGATGATGACGTCAGAGTGCTGATCACCGACTTCGATGCTCCGAATGGCGTAAGAGTCGATGAAATGGGAAACCCTGTTACCGGTAAACGTGTCAGCCTCACCCAGCAACTGCTGATAAAATATAATGTGGTCTTCTAGGCCGGTAGCACTGGAAACGGAGAGCTTCTCACCCGGCGCCTCCCACAAATGATAAAGCAAGCCAGGCCCGGCGGTTTTCATCGCACCGGTGGGCTGGCTATTTTATCCGCCTTTTTGATTACATTTATCAGGAGGCACCGTATCTGATAAACTCGTCATCATGAGAAGACTACTTCGCTCCCTTTTCCGGCTTGGGATTATTGCTTTCGTATTCGTTCTGGGTATTGTCGTGATCAATACCATCGCATTTACTTCCAGGCAGGTGCCGGTAAAAGCTGAAATGAGCCAGCCGGTAGATGAGGGGGCTCCCGGCCGGCTGGCGCAGGCTATTCAAATACCTACCATCTCTTATCCCGGCCGTATCGACACGGCCGCCTTTCTAAGGCTGGATACTTTTCTGCGAAAAGCATTTCCCCTAACGGATTCCCTGTTAGAACGGCGTAAGGTGAATGAATTCAGTATCCTTTACAAGTGGCCGGGGCAGAACCCGAAGCTGAAGCCCATACTGCTGATGGGCCATCTCGATGTCGTTCCGGCCGATTCCGCCAATCTGAGCAGCTGGGATGCCCCTCCCTTCTCCGGCGAGACCAGAGAGGGGTATCTCTACGGACGCGGCGCCCTGGACATCAAGAATGTGGTGCTGGGCCTCCTCGAGGCCACCGAACAACTGCTTTCCGAAGGGTATGCCCCTCAGCGAAGCATTTACCTCGCCTTCGGCCACGATGAAGAAACACTTGGCCAGAACGGAGCGGGAGCAATAGCAGAGGTGTTTCGGGAAGAGGGAATAGAATTTGAGTTCATTCTCGACGAAGGAATGATGATTCTCAAAGATGCCCTGAGCGGCCTGAGCCAGCCCCTGGCCATGATCGGCATTGCAGAAAAAGGATATGTCACTCTAGCCTTGAAGGCGGAGGTGTCGGAAACGGGCCACTCTTCCCGGCCACCCGAAAAAACGGCCATAGGTTTGCTGAGTAAGGCGATCACCCGCCTGGAGGAAGACCCTTTTCCCGCCCGTATCGATGGCGCAACAGAAATGCTCTTCCAGTTTGCAGGCCCGGAAATGAGCCTGCCCTATCGGCTGTTGTTTTCCAACCTTTGGCTGACCAGAGGGCTCATTAAAATGCAGCTAAAAAGTGACCCCGGCACCAATACGCTGATACGGACTACCATCGCCCCTACCATTCTGCGCTCAGGTTTTAAAGACAACGTTTTGCCGTCAACGGCCACTGCAAAAGTGAATTTCAGGATACTGCCGGGAGAAACAGTGGAGTCAGTCACCGAACGCGTGCGGCAGGCCATCAATGACCCTCTGGTTGCCGTGCAGGTAGACGGGCAGGCCACTGCCGCCAATCCCTCCCCGCTATCCGGCACCCAAACTTTTGGGTTTGAGGTTATACAGCGCACCAGCCAGGAAATTTTCGAGGGAATTGTCGTTGCGCCGGCCTTATTCGTAGCCATTACCGACAGCCGTTACTACCGCGAGTTCTCGGATCAGATATACCGCTATTCGCCGGCCTTCATTTCTCGCGAAGACCTTCCCCGTTACCATGGGGTAAACGAACGCATCAGCCTGGAGAACTACCGGCAGATGATCCGGTTTTACCGGCGGCTGATAGAGAACAGTTGTAAATAGAAAGGTTAACTCCTACTGGGGACTTGGAGACTTGGGGACTTGGGGACTTGGAGACTTGGAGACTTGGAGACTTGGGGACTTGGGGACTTGGGGACTTGGAGACTTGGAGACTTGGGGACTTGGGGACTTGGAGACTTGGAG
>CAYVVK010000406.1:0-2434 GCA_964454855.1 uncultured Phaeodactylibacter sp.
ATCCGCCTCCTGACGGACGCTCAGGCCGTAGGCCTGCGGGGCAACGGCAAGCTGGCCGAGGTGGTCATCAAGCATAAGGAAGAAGGCGAGCTGGTCAAACCCACCGACCACTTCATCCCGCTCTTCGGCCTGTCGCCCAAGCTCGGGCCCATTGCCGACTGGGGCCTGAACATCAACAAGAACGCCATCGAGGTGAATACCCTGGACTACAGCACCAACATACCCGGCATCTACGCCATCGGCGACATCAACACCTACCCGGGCAAGCTGAAGCTCATCCTCTGTGGTTTCCACGAGGCCACGCTGATGGTGCAGTCGGCCTTCAAAGTCATCAAGCCGGAGCAGAAGCTTAGCTTTAAGTATACTACGGTGCAGGGGGTGGAGGCATTCTGAAGGTAAAAGGCAAAAGGTAAAAGGTAAAAGGTAAAAGGAGCCGAAGGAAATCCTGCCTCTGTGGGCAAAAGCGGCCCGAATAGGTAGCCTTTGTAAAGGCACCGGTTCAAGCCTTTTACCTTTCGCGGTTTTAGCTTTTGTCTTTAAAACGGAATCTAGCCGCTGGGCGGACTACAGCCGCCCAGCGGCATCTTTACTTATCCAGGATCCCTTCCTTAGCCGCATCCTCCGTGTAACCATGCAGCTGCACCGGCTGTTTGCGCCTGTCCTTGCGCAGGCGCATGTTGAGGAACTCCACGAAGAGGGAGAAGGTGATGGCGAAGTAGAGGTAACCTTTGGGCACGATGCCCACTTCCGCGTCGGCGATCGTCAGGTGCGCCAGGTGCGCCCCTTCGGCGATGAGCATAAAGCCGATGAGGATGAGGAAGGCCAGGCCCAGCATCTGAATGGTGGGGTGCTCGTTGACGAAGTTGGCCACCGGGGTGGCGAAGAGCATCATGATGAGCACCGAAACGACTACGGCGATGACCATGATGACGAGGGCGCCGTACATGCCGCTGGTCATGCCCACGGCGGTAAGGATGGAGTCGAAAGAGAAGACGATGTTGATGAGGGTGATCTGAATGATGGCGTTGGTGAGGGTGGAGCGTTTTTTGCCTTTCCCTCCCAGGTGGAGTTCATCTTCCTCTTCCAGCTTATGGCGGATCTCGGTCGTACTCTTATACAGCAGGAACAGGCCGCCGGCAATGAGGATGAGGCTCTGCCCGGAGAAAGCAGCGGAGGCAAAATCGGTGTGAAACTCGATCCAGGGCGTTTTCATGGCCACCAGGATGGAGATGCCAAACAACAGGATGATACGCATGGCCATGGCCAGTATCAGGCCGATGTTCGTGGCCTTGGGCCGGTCTTCTTCCTTGAGCTTATCGGCAGCGATGGAAATGAAGATGATGTTGTCGATGCCGAGGACGATCTCCAGGAAGGTAAGGGTCAGCAGGCTCATCCATACGCCTGCGTTGGCAAAATCGGGAAGTACGAACTCCATATCTATTTATTGAGGTTGAGTGTGCCCATTAATAAGCCAGTTTCAGGCTGCAATTTTAAGGAAAAAAAACATAAGACTGGTAATAGAGGCGAAAAACATCTTATCGCAAGTAAGCATTGTTTCCTACCTTTGCCGACCCAAAAAAAAACAGAGGGATCATGAAATACCGAATGTTGAGAAAAGACGAACTGGAAGAGCTGGAGAAAGAGTTTGTCAGCTTTCTGGCGGCCAACGGCGTCACCAGCGACGAATGGGAAAAGGTAAAGGCCGAGGACAGCGACAAGGCCGAAAAGCTCATCGGCATTTTCAGCGATATCGTCTTCGACAAGGTGCTGGAAGGCGTGGAATACCTGGAGTACAAAACCCCCAAAGACATCAAGGCTTTCCACTGCCAGGAAGACAAAATGGTGATGAACGGCCTGATGGTGGAGGGCAAGACCACCTTCGACTTCACCCAGGAACAAAGCCCACAACAAATGCTGCAGCAGATACAACTTTCCGGCGCCAAGCTCAAAATGTATACGGCAGAGAAGGCCTACAGCCGCTCCCGCGAGATGGAGATCTTCGAAATGATGGACCACGGAGCGCTCATCTCCAGGGACGGCGCCCTGTTTAAGACGTTGGAATCCCTGAAAGCGTAGGCAAATAGCCTACGGTGGCCGAAAATATGACAATACTCATTGACCTTTGGCGCTGCCGCCCTTAATTTTGCGGCATGAACCTGAGGGCCTGTATTCTCCCGACTCTCCTCTTTTTATTCAGCACCGCCCTACACGCCCAGGATGTGCTGAGCCACCGCATTTCTGTCAATTATCACGATACCCCCCTGGAGGATGTCCTTCACGGCCTGGAAGAGCGCGCCGGCTGCATCTTTGTCTATGGCCAGCAACACCTGCCGCTATCGCAGCAGATAAGCCTTCATGCACGCCGCCGTCCGTTAAAGCAGGTACTGGCCCAGTTGTGTGAGGCCTCAGGTATCGAGTACCGCCTTATCGGCGG
>CAYVVK010000406.1:2444-6290 GCA_964454855.1 uncultured Phaeodactylibacter sp.
AGAAACCTCCTTTGCCAAAGCCCGCGAGCCCCTGAGCCAGACTGTGCGAGGGCAGGTGCTGGACGAAGCCTCCAGAATGCCGCTCATTGGCGCCAACATACAACTGCTCGATAGTGCGCAGTTTCTAGGCACCTCTACCGATGCCAATGGCGAATTTCACCTACCCAACGTACCTCTGGGCCGCCACAACTTTCGCGTTACCTACCTGGGGTACGAACCTCTGACCATACGCGACCTGCTGCTCGTCTCCGGGAAAGAAATGGTCCTGGAGATCGAACTTCAGGAATCCACCACTACCCTGGATGAAGTAGTCGTCACTACGGCCATCGATAAGATGCAGCCGCTCAATGACATGATCACCCTCAGCGGGCGGCAGTTCCGGGTGGAAGAGGCCAGCCGCTATCCGGGAAGCTTTCAGGACCCCGCCCGCATGAGCCGCACCTTTGCCGGCGTATCTTACGTCAGCGACCTGGAGAACGACCTCATCATCCGGGGAAATGCACCGACGAGCCTGCTCTGGCGGCTGGAAGGCATTGAGATCCCCACCCCCAACCACTTCAGCTCTATTGGCAGTACCGGCGGCGCCATCAGCATGCTCAACAGCAACATACTGACAACCTCCGACTTTCTGACCGGCGCCTTCCCCGCGGAATACGGCAATTCCGTTTCCGGCGTTTTCGACCTCAAATTTCGCAATGGCAATACCGAAAAACAGGAGTACACCCTCAGCGCCGGCGTGCTGGGGCTGGAGGCAGGGATGGAGGGGCCTATTAAAAAAGAGAAAGGCAGCTCTTTCCTGCTTAATTACCGGTACTCCACGCTCGACGTCCTGGACCGGATCGGCCTGAACCCCGCCTTTGAATCAGGGGTGCCCCGGTATCAGGATATCGCCTTCAAGTTTTTCCTCCCCACCCCCAGGGCAGGCGTCTTTTCCATCTTCGGCCTGGCGGCCACCAATGACATCGGCAGGTCGCCCCAGCCTGTTCCGGAAGGGGATTACGACAGCCCCATCTCCAGCCGGGAAACCACCCGCTATGGCGTACTGGGCATCAAGCATTCCTATCAGCTCTCCCCAAAATCCTACCTGCAGTCCGTAGCCGCTCTGGCCTATGAGCGCTACCGCTATGATTTCGAATATTTCAATGACTCTACCGAGCTTGACCTGGCGGATGTGATCGTCGATGAGCGGGAAAAACACCTTAATGCTACCCTGCGGCTCAGCCTGCAATACAATAAGAAAAGGGATGCCGCCCACTCCACCCAGCTGGGCCTGATCCTGAGCCAGCACCTATACGATTTCAATTACCGTTTCCGCAACAACCGGCTGGAGCTGTCGGGTGTATTCCTCGATGACGCCGGCTCGGCCACTACCCTGCAGGCCTACGCGCAGTGGAAACACCGCTTTTCCGATAAATGGACCCTGAAGCACGGCCTGCACCTGCTGTACTTCAGCCTCAATGAAGCCCTCACCCTGGAGCCCCGCCTGGGCCTGGATTATCAGCTCAGCCTCCGGGAATCCCTGCGCTTCGGGCTGGGCCTGCACTCTTACATCGGCCATATCTCCAGCTACCTCTTCCACGACCCCTTCGACTTTGATGTGCAGCCGTTCCGGCACCGGCAACTGCCGAAATCTCTGCAGGCCGTAGCCGGATACAGCATCGAGCTGTCTTCCGACTGGCACCTGCGGCCGGAGATCTATTATCAGTACCTCTTTGACGCAGCGGTGAGCAGCGACCCTTCCATCAGCTGGATCTCCGTGCTCAACGTACTCAACAATTACGATGTGTTCGACAGTGCCGAAATGCCCATCACCAACAAGGGCAAAGGCCGCAACATGGGCTTTGAGCTGACAGCGGAAAAGCTTTTCTCCCGGGGTTACTATTGCCTGTTCACCGCCTCCATCTACGATTCGCGCTACTCTACCGCCGACGGCACCTGGTACAGCACCCGTTTCAACGGCAACTACATTTTCAACCTGCTCGGCGGCAAGGAATTCAACATCGAAAAGAACCATACCATAGGCCTCAATGCCAAACTGATCTATGCCGGCGGCAACCGCTACTCCCTCATCAACGAGGAAGCCTCGCGCGCCCGCGGCTTCACCGTCATCTATCCGGAATTTGTCAACAGCGAAAAGGGGCCCAACTACCACCGGATAGACCTGCTGCTGAGCTACACGGCCAACCGCCCGGAGGCCACCCACCGCTTCTCTTTGGACATTCAGAACCTCTTCAACCGCCGCAACGTGCTGGAATACTACTTCGATGCCGGCGCCGATGAGATCGTCACGGATTATCAGGTGGAGCTGTTGTTTGACCTGCGGTACCGCCTGGTGTTTTGACATAAACAATTCCCCCCCGAATTGTATTTTAGTGTTTTCAAATCATCAAAACACTAAAATGATAAAAGTTGCAGTGGGTATAGGAGGTTCAAGCGGGAGCATATACGCCAAGGTATTGCTCGACCGGCTGGTGCAATTAGAGGAGCAGATAGAAGCTGTAGGCGTAGTAATGAGCGACAATGCGAAGTTCAACTGGGAATACGAACTGGGAGAAAAGAGCTACGAGAACTACCCTTTCCGCTTTTTCAGTAAGCACGACTTCATGGCCCCCTTCGCCTCCGGGTCTGCACAGTACGGCGTGGTGATCATCTGCCCCTGCTCCATGGGCCTGATGGGCCGTATCGCCAACGGCATTTCCGACGGCCTCATTTCCCGGGCGGCGGATGTAGCCCTCAAAGAACGGCGGCGCCTGATCCTGGTGCCCCGAGACACCCCCTACAACCTTATACACATCAACAACATGAAAACCATTACCGAGGCCGGCGGCATCATCTGCCCGGCCAGCCCTTCCTTTTACAGCAGGCCCAAAGATTTTGAAGCCCTGGCCGCCACGGTGGTGGACCGGGTGCTGGACCTGGCCGGTTTCGAACTGAGGTCTTACCGCTGGGGGGAGTAGGATTACGAAAACTCCCATAATTTTCTTTTCTTCGCGTCGTTTTGACCTCTGTCCGGCTGCTTACATACGGCCCAAATTTTCAGATAAACCAAAAGACAATGCCATGCAGCATACTAAAATGACAGTACTCCTTCTCGGAGGGCTTTTTCTTTTTTCATTTGTAAATGCCCAACAAAATATGGATTCTTTAAGCTACAGCCTGGGGATACTGCTCGCCCAGAACCTCAAAAGCCAGGGCTTCGACGAGCTCGACGAAGCTTCCCTGACCACCGCCATTAACGATGTGCTGAAAGGGAACGAACTGAAGATCGAGGCCGAGCAGGCCAACCAGTTCGTGCAGCAATACATGCAGAAAAAACAGCAGGAGCAGTACGAAAGCAAGATCGCCGCAGGAGAGCGCTTCCTGAAGGAGAATGCGCAGCGGGAAGAGGTAACCGAATTGCCCAGCGGATTGCAGTATGAAGTATTACAGGAAGGCAGCGGCCCCAAGCCCGGCCCCGATGATAAAGTGACTGTTCACTATAAGGGCACCCTGCTCGATGGAACGGTATTTGACAGTTCCATCGAGCGCGGCCAGCCGGCCACCTTCGGCGTGGGCCAGGTGATCAAAGGCTGGACGGAGGGGCTGCAGCTGATGCCGCAGGGCTCAAAGTGGAAGCTGTACATTCCTTATGATCTCGCTTACGGCAGCCGCGGCGCCGGCCAGCAGATCGGCCCCTACTCCACCCTGGTCTTCGAGGTGGAACTGCTGGAGGTTAACGATAAGTAGTTTCCCGGCAGTAGAGGTGCTTCATCTTGCGGTGGAGCACCTCATCCTGGTTGAGAAAAGGCGTCATTATGAGAATCGACATCATCTCTGTTTTACCGGAACTGCTGGAAAGCCCCCTGC
>CAYVVK010000407.1:0-6288 GCA_964454855.1 uncultured Phaeodactylibacter sp.
GCCTACTGCCCACTGCCCACTGCCCACTGCCTACTGCCTACTGCCTACTGCCCACTGCCTACTGCCCACTGCCTACTGCCTACTGCCTACTGCCTACTGCCTACTGCCCACTGAAACCTACCCTACAAACCCAACCTTCCGGTGCGAGCCATCGCAAAACGGCTTATTGCCGGAGGCGCCGCAGCGGCAGAAGGCCGATACTTTTTCTTTTTGCTCCGTCCGTCCGTCGGGATATGTGATGGTAAGGGTGCCATGCACCATGAGCGGGCCGTTTTTCATGACCTCCACTTTACCTCCGGCCGGGAGCGCCTCTTCTGCCTCTTTTTTCTCGCCGTTCATGTAGAAGGACAGGGCGCCGGAGGGGCACTTTTTGATCTGTTCGGTGATCTGATTGGTGTTTGCCCCCTCGGCATTGATCCAGGGGCGGGCTTTGGGGTTGAAGACTTCGGGCAGGCCGTGAAAGCAATTCTCAGAATGGATACACAGGCCGGGCTTCCAGACAATGGTCACCTCTCCGTTTGAATACTCCTTGGTAATGTGCTTTTTACCACTCATAGAAAACAGGGTTTCTAAAGGAAACTACTGGAAAGGGGTATAGTTCACCGCCGGATCTGTCGCTCCAGATCACTTTTTAAGCAAAAAAGTGAAAAAAAATAGGAATTTGGTGAAATTTGATGGGCCAATACCGTTTATCCATAGGAGGAACGTAAAATTTGCGGATAAAATCCTGCGTTACCTTTGTATACCAAAAAACTAAACCGTATGCTTCCTGCAGCGAAAAATAAGAAAACCATTATGAGAAAGTTACTACCACTCTTTGCGCTTCTAGCATTAATTTCCACCACATCCATTGCTCAGCCTGACAAATACTACACCGTACAGGTAGGCACCTTTATCGATGCCCAGCCCAGTGATTTCGAGCAACTGAAGCCTGTAGGTTTCGTCCATGCCCGCAACCTGGGCGGTAACTTACGGGAGGTATACGTGGGAGGCTACACCAGCCGGGAAGAGGCGGAAGCCGCTGCCGCCAACGCCAGAAATAATGGTTACGCCAACGCCTTTGTCCAGGAGCGTTTCCTCAACGAAGGCCAGCAGGTGCCCGTGGTGCAAATGGCGACCCGCAGAGTGGATAGGGATATAGAGTGGGAGGAATTCCTGGAAACCGGCCCCCTGTATGCCATTTTAAAAGGTAATCTCATCAAGATCGTGACGGAGCCCCAGCCCAACGCCCAGGCAGCCCAGCAAAAACTGGAGGCCATCCGCAAGATGGGCTACAAGGATGCCTTCATCAAAACCATCAACTCCGTCTACCTGCACCGCCTGACGGAATTCGAAACCGGGGCCAAAAAACCGCTCATCCCCATCAGCTTTGAAGAAAATACAGGGAGGATCAATACCGGGCAGCCTCCGCAACAATCCCAACCGCAGCCGCAGCCCAGCTCCTACAACGTGCTCACCGCCCGCACCCCTGATGCAGCTGCCCGAGGCTACGATTACAATGTCGGAGAGCCTGCCGATTACAGCTACTATTCCGGAGAGCGGATCACTGCGGAAGCGGAGCCGGTAACCCTGCCCAACATTCGCTCGAATATCAAAAGGGCCTCCGTGCTGGAATTGCAGAAAGTGCTGAAAGCCGAAAAGGCCTATACCGGCTCGCTCGATGGCTACTACGGGAACGGCACCGCCAGCGGATACCAGCAAATGCTGAAACAGGACCGCACCCTGAATAAATATCAACTGCTCTCCCGGGAATTGAACCTGCCGGGCACCCAGGCCGGCAACAGCGAGCTGCAGTCCATCATCGACAGGCTGCCCAATGACGCCAGTGCCGCGGCTGCCATCGAGCGCTTCAACGAACCCATTGCCCGCGCCTACCGCGCCTACAACCGCTTCGTGTCCTTCGGCCCCAGTACCGAGGTGAACAACCTGATGAATTCGGCCATCAACGCCGCCTTCTCCGGCCGGGGCATTACCGGCCTGCCCTTCGACCCCACGGCCACCTACGCCTATCAGGACCTGGGCCAGCTGGTATTGCACCTCCACTACATCCACTGTGCAACCGATACCGATATTGCCGCTCCCTGCTGGCTGTCGCAAAGGTACCCCGAGGAATCTTCCCGCGCCTATATCGCCTGCGGCAACGTGCCCAACGCCAACCTGCGCATTCAGGGTTGCGGGCAGTTTGAAAGCTGGCCGGAAGTGCGCATGCTGGTCGCCATCGCCGCCGACCTCAATGCCGAGGAAGAACTCAACAAACAGCGCCTCGCGCAGGCCGCCTCCGAGCGCGCCCGCCTGTACATGGCCCCCTCCGCGCTCAACAGCACCGAGGCGAAAGCCGTGAACGCCTGGAACGACAACCTGGTGAAAGGCCTGGACAACTGGATAGCCAGAGACCCCCTGCACCAAAAACTGGGCACCGCCTTCAAGGTGGCCTACTACCAGTCGCAGGTGCGCCTGGAGGACTTTTTCATCACCAAAGGTTATAATACTGGCCAGGCCAGAGGGCTGGCCCTGGCCACACTACATACACTGGTGGCTTATCATATGCAGCGGTTTGTGTGATGGTTGGCCTCCAGCCTACCGCAAAGCCTGAAAAGTCATGTCAAAGCGAGTCTCCACATCCGTAGGCGGCGGGTAGAAATACTTCATCACCACCTCCAGGCGATAGCGCTCGCGCAGCAGGTCGCGGCGCACGTTGCGCAGGCCGGGCAGCAGTTCGATGCGCTCGCCGGGGCGGTCCAGTTGCAGGCGGTCGATGTAGAAAACTTCGTCGGCCTCGCGGCAGGGCGCTTCGGTGTCTTCGCAGATGCGCACGGAGATGAAGTCCATAAAGTCGTAGTCGAAGCCGTTGATGGAGGTAAGGCGGGCGGAAATGGGGCTAATGGCGGTGATCAGGGCGGTATCCACATTATTTTCATCGAGGTAAAAGTCGATATTGGTATTTACGCCCGTTTTCACGGCTGATACGGGCAGCACCGAGCTGGCGCCGGCATCGATGGTGAATTGAAAATTGGGATAGAAAAGCTCGAACAACCGCTCCCGGTTGTCCTTCCGGCAACTGGCGATCAGCACGATCAGTATCATCCACAGCACTATTTTATTCATGGTCTTTTGTTTTCTATTTGTCCGCAATGCCACAAGTAGCGGGAAGAATAGGCCAAAATTATTCTAATCTTGCAAATTATCAGCTATCTTTAAAAAGAGAGGCTCTGATAAGCTTCCCGCAACCCTAAACTAACACCCTAACTACCTCGAAAGATGGGCGAACAGAAAGTATCCCTGGTAAAAGATGAAGCGGCCATGCAGGGCTTTATCAAAAAGCTGCTGCGCGATGTGCAGGCCCTCGAGCATATGCTCGAAAACGACTGGTTTGAAAACGATATTGCCCGCATCGGCGCCGAACAGGAGATGTGCCTGGTGCATGGCAAAACCTATAAGCCGGCCACCATTGCCATGCAGGCCCTGGAGCAGATGACGGAATACGAATGGGTGGAGACGGAGCTGGCCAAGTTCAACCTGGAGACCAACCTCACGCCCCGCCTCTTCGAAGGCGACTGCCTGAGCCAGCTGGAAAACGAGAACAACGAAAAGCTGGAAAAGATACGTGAGAAACTTAAAGGGCTGGACGCCAAGCTCATCCTCACCGGCATCCTGCCTACCCTGCGCAAGTACGACCTGGAGATGGACAACCTCACCCCCAAGAAGCGCTATTACGCCCTCATGGAGGCCATCAATGCCCAGCTCATTGGGTCTGCCTATGAGCTGCGCCTGTCGGGCATCGATGAGCTGCTCGTCAAACACGACTCGCCTCTGCTGGAGGCCTGCAACACCAGCTTTCAGGTACACCTGCAGGTGTCGCCCGCCGAATTCGTCGACATGTACAACATCGCTCAGGCCCTGGCGGCGCCGGTTATGGCCATTGCCGCCAATTCGCCCATCGTCTTTGGCAAGCGGCTCTGGCACGAAAGCCGGATCGCCCTCTTCCAGCAGGCCCTTGACATCCGCACCACCCACGACCATATGCGGGAGCGCAGCCCGCGCGTGAGCTTCGGCACCGGCTGGCTGCATAATTCCATCATGGAAATCTATAAGGAAGACATCGCCCGCTTCCGGGTGCTGCTCAGCGCGGATGTGGAAGAGGACTCCATCAAGCTGATCGCCGATGGCAAGGTGCCCAAATTGCGGGCCCTGCAGGTGCACAACAGCACCGTTTACCGCTGGAACCGCCCTTGTTACGGCATCAGCGAGTCGGGAAAGCCGCACCTGCGGATCGAGAACCGGGTGCTGCCCGCCGGGCCTTCCGTGGTGGATGAGGTGGCCAATGCCGCCTTCTGGCTGGGCGCCATGGTGGGCATGAGAGAAGAAGTCAAGGATATTCGTAAACAATTGTCCTGGGAAGATGTAAGAGATAATTTCTCGAAAGCCGCAAAATTCGGCATCGACTCTGAATTCAACTGGTTTAAGGATACGAAAATATCCGCCTGTGATCTCGTGCTCGAAGAACTGCTGCCTATCGCCAGAAAGGGGCTGCAAAGCCGCAAAGTGAAAGAGGCCGACATCGACCGCTACCTGGGCATTATCGAAGAGCGCGCCAAACGCCATATGAACGGCGCCCGCTGGCAGTTGCGCGCCTTCACCAAGCTGTCTAAAGAAGTGACCCGCGACGAGGCCCTCAGCGTACTCACCGCCAGCATCATCGAAAACCAAGAGAAGAACAAGCCCGTCCACAAGTGGAAGCTGCCCGAAGCCGGCGACCTGACAGACTACCGCCCCGCCAAACTGCTGGTCGACGAATTTATGGAAACCGACCTCTTTACCGCCCAGCAGGATGACCTCATCGACCTGGTGGCCGAGCTGATGGACTGGCGCAAGATCCGTTATATGCCGGTGGAAGACTCCAAGGGCAAACTCGTGGGGCTGATCACCTCCCGCCTCCTGCTTCGTTATTTTACCCGCCTGAATAAGCTCAACGGCAAGGATGCTACCTGCGTCAGGGACATCATGATACACGCCCCGAAAACCATCGGCCCCAATGCCACCATCGTTCAGGCCTTGAAGATGATGCGGGATAATAAGATCGGCTGCCTGCCGGTGGTGCAGGAAAAAGAACTCATCGGCATCATCACAGAGATGGACTTTTTGAGGATCTCGGGCAGGCTGATCGAGCGCTTGGAGAAGGAAGGGTAGGGAAGTGGGAACTCGGAAGTCGGAACCCGGAAGTGGGCCCGCCTTCGCCTTCGCCTGCGGCTATGGCGGATAAAAGAAGTGGGAAGTGGGGCGCAGCGATGCCCTGCACCCCAGGGGCGGGATGGGAAACCAGAAGCAACAGGCATGGGAAAGCTGAGAAACCTTGAATGAATACACAAAAAAGAGCATTAGTGGTATCGGGTGGCGCCAGCAAGGGCGCTTATGCCGGTGGTGTGGCCCAGCGCCTGATTGAGCAGTGCGACAATGATTACCAACTGTACCTGGGCACCTCGGCAGGCAGCCTCCTGGTGCCCCTGCTGGCATTGGGCGAACTGAACAGGGTGAGGAAGGTTTTCACCTCAGTCCGGGAAAAAGACATCTTCAACATTTGCCCCTTTATCATCCGTAAGAAAAAAGGAGGGTATTCCTTTCGGATCAACCACTTTAACACCCTGCGCATGTTCCTGCGCGGAAAAAAAACTTTCGGCGAAAGTAAGAACCTGCGCAAGCTTATCCGCAATACTTTCACCGAAACGGACTATACCCGCCTGCGTGCCAGTGGCAAGGAAGTTTTAGTAACCGTCTCCAACCTGAGTTGCCTGGCCGTGGAATACAAGTCCATCCATGAATATTCTTATGAAGATTTCTGCGATTGGATGTGGATCTCTGCCAATATCGTTCCCTTCATGAGCCTGGTGGTGAAAAACGGCATGGAATACGCCGATGGAGGCTTCGGCGACTTTCTGCCGCTCACCGAGGCCATCCGGCGGGGCGCCTCCGAGATCGATGCGATCATTCTGAAACCCCAGGACCGCTCTGTGCAGTGCTTCCTGCCGACTGGCAACCCCTTCGCCCTGCTGGTGCGCACTTTCGACTTCATGCTGCAGGAGATCAGCTATGACGACCTCAACCTGGGGCGGCTACAGAGCGCTTACAATGAGGTGGAACTCAACTGCTACCACACCCCCTACGTCCTCACCGACAACTCCCTGATCTTCGACGCCGAGCGCATGACACGCTGGTGGGAGCTGGGCTACCGGCATGCCGCAGGGCTGTTAAGTTCTGCCTGCGCTCGCCCCTTAAATCCCCTAAAGGGGAAAT
>CAYVVK010000408.1:0-6276 GCA_964454855.1 uncultured Phaeodactylibacter sp.
GGCCAGCACCGCCGATGTATTGCGCACCCAGCTGAAGATCAAACAGCTGGAAAATGAGATCGCGCGCCTGGACAATAAAAAGGCCAAACCCATGGCCACGCTCAACCAGCTGATCAACCAGCCGCCGGAAGCGCCCATCATTACAGCAGATACATTGCAAGCGGCCACTCTTCCCCTACTACGCGATTCTCTGCAGGTACTCATCCAGGGCAACCACCCCGCGCTGAGCGTCCTCAGAGAAGAGCAGGCTGCCGCCCGCCAGCGCATCGAGCTCAATGAGCTGGAAGGTATGCCCAGCCTGGGCCTGGGCCTGGACTATATCTTTACCGGAAACCGCGATGATGCCGACCCCACCGGCAACGGCCGGGATGCCATTATGCCCCGGCTCTCGGTAAAAGTGCCCATCTACCGCAAGAAGTATGAGGCCAAAGAGCGCGAGGAAGAGCTGAGGATCGCCGCCCTCGACAGCCGCCTGCAGAATAAACGCCTGCAGCTCGCCGCCGCCCTCGAACAGGCCTATGCCGATTACCGGGACGCTCACCTGCAACTGCAACTGTACGGGGAGCAACTGCAGATCGCCCGCCGGGCACTCGACATCCTGCGCGCCAATTACAGCAACGATGGCGCCCGCTTTGACGAATTGTTGAAAGTTCAGGACGAACTGGTGGGCTACGATAAGATGAGACTGAAAGCTATTGTGGAAACGCACCTGGCCAAGGCCGAGGTGGAGCGTTTAATAAAATAATCCAAAAATCATGACAGACATAAAGAACATCGTTTTCCTTTTAATCGCTGCCCTGCTTGGGCTGGGAGCAGGCTATCTGCTTTTCAAGCCGAAGGGGGAGGAAGCCCACGTCCATGAAGCCTTGGAAACAGAGGCCGAGGCCGAAACCATATACACCTGCTCTATGCACCCCCAGATCCGGCAGAACGAGCCGGGCCTATGCCCCATCTGCGAGATGGAGCTGGTGCCCGTCGCTGAGGCCGGCGAGGCTTCCAGCGACCCCCTGGCCCTGGAAATGACGCACGAGGCCGTCCGCCTCGCCGATGTGCAGACTACCGTTATCGGAGACAAGGGTAAAGCCAGCAAAGCCCTGCAACTGACCGGCAAGATCGAATCTGACGAGCGGCGCACCGCCAGCCAGGCGGCCCACGTGCCGGGGCGCATAGAAAAACTCTACGTCACCTTCACCGGCGAGCAGGTACAGAAAGGGCAGCGCCTGGCGGAGATATATTCTCCGGAACTGGCCACCGCCCAGGAAGAACTGCTGGAAGCCCTGCAGTTTGAAGACACCAACCCCAGGCTGGTGGAGGCGGCCCGCGAAAAGCTGCGCCGCTGGAAGATCCCGGCGGAAACCATAGAGAAGGTGGAAAAAAGCGGGAAAATCCAGGAGGTGGTCACCGTCTATGCCGATGCTTCGGGCATCGTCCGGCAGCGCTTCGTATCCGTAGGTGATTATGTGAAAGAAGGAGAAAGCCTGTTTTCTCTGGCCGACCTGAGCCGCCTGTGGGTATTGTTTGACGCCTACGAAGAAGACCTGGCGCACATCGATGTGGGCGACCGGGTAAGGTTTACCGTTCCGGTATTGCCGGGCCAGGAGTTTAGCACCCGCATTACCTACATCGACCCGGTGATCGACCCGCAGTCGCGCACGGCAGCCCTGCGGGCGGAGGTGAGCAACCCCTCCGGTAAGCTGAAGCCCGAGATGTTCGTTCAGGGCACCATACAGGCCCGGGAACCTGCCGGCCAGCAATTGCTGGTGCCTAAATCGGCGGTCCTGTGGACCGGGCCCCGTTCGGTAGCCTATGTCAAACGGCCCAACACCAATGTGCCGACTTATGAATTCCGTGAGCTCACGCTGGGCGAAGCGCTCGGCAGCCAGTACCTGGTCAAAGACGGGCTGTCTGCCGGAGAGGAAGTAGTCACCCACGGCGCCTTTGCCATAGACGCAGCCGCCCAGTTGAACAATCAGGCCAGCATGATGAACCGAAACGTACAGTTGCAGGGCGCCCCCCGGCCCCTGACGCCTGATTTCCGGGAGGAGGCCCCGGCAGCTTTTAAAAATCAACTGGAAGCTCTGGTAAGTGAGTACCTGAAACTTAAAGATGCCCTGGTCGCCACCGACCCGGAAAAGGCAGCTCAGGCGGCTCAGGCCTTCCAGGCAGCACTGGGGAAGGTGGACATGAGCCTCGTACAGGGCGCCGCTCATGACTTCTGGATGGACAAGCTCAATGGCATGCGCGCCCATGCGGACAACATCGCCGGCACGAAGGATGTAGAAGAACAGCGAAAGCAATTTGATTTTCTCTCCATCCTACTCATCGAAACCCTGAAGGCCTTCGGCACGCAGGATACACGCCTGTACATACAACACTGCCCCATGGCCTTCGATGACCGCGGGGCCGACTGGATCAGCAGGGAAGAACAGATCCTGAATCCTTATTTTGGGGAGAAAATGCTGAAGTGTGGGGTTGTCAAGGATACCTTGATCGCCAATGTAAATCAGTAGTGCGATGATTTTTCAACTGTTAACTGGATGACATCATGAAAAACCACAGCAATCACGAAGATCACAACCACCAGAAGAATGGCCATCAGGGCCACAGCCATCAGGAGCATCACCGGAAGATGATCGAGGATTTCAAACGGCGATTCTGGGTTTCCCTGGTGCTGACCATCCCCATCCTGCTCCTCTCCCCTATGATCCAGGAATGGCTGGGGATAAGCTGGCAGTTCCCCGGCGACAGCTACGTCCTCTTCGGCTTGTCCATCGCTATTTTCTTCTACGGGGGCTACCCCTTCCTGAAGGGGCTGGTGGATGAGCTCAAAGAGGGGTCTCCCGGCATGATGACCCTTATTGCCGTGGCCATTACGGTGGCCTTCGGCTATAGCGGTGCGGTGGTATTGGGCCTGCCCGGCAAGACCTTTTTCTGGGAACTGGCCACCCTGATCGATGTAATGCTGGTGGGCCACTGGGTAGAGATGCGCTCTGTACTGGGCGCTTCGAAAGCCCTGGAGAAACTCATGGAACTGCTGCCCACGGAAGCCCACCTGATCGAGGACGGCGAAACCAGAGACGTTCCGGCCGAGGAGCTGGAGAAAGGCGACCTCATACTGATCAAGCCCGGAGAAAAAGTGCCCGCCGACGGCATCATTCAGGAAGGAGAAAGCGAACTGAATGAAAGCATGCTCACCGGCGAGAGCAAACCGGTGCCCAAGGGGGAAGGCGACGAGGTGATCGGCGGCTCGGTCAACAGCACGGGATCGCTGAAAGTAAAAGTGAAGAGTACAGGAGAGGAAGGATATCTCGCACAGGTAGTCAAAATGGTGGAAGAAGCGCAGGGCAGCAAATCGAAGACCCAGAAACTGGCCGACCGCGCCGCCTTCTGGCTGACCGTGGCAGCCCTCACCCTGGGCTTCGGCACCCTGGCTGCCTGGCTGTTCCTCGGCCGGGAGTTCACCTTCGCCCTGGAGCGCATGGTGACGGTTATGGTCATCGCCTGCCCGCACGCGCTGGGGCTGGCCATTCCGCTGGTGGTTGCCATTTCCACCAGCCTGTCGGCAAAAAACGGCCTGCTGATCCGCAACCGTACGGCTTTTGAAAATGCCCGCAAGATCACCATGGTGGTATTTGATAAAACCGGAACACTGACCACCGGAGAGTTCGGCGTGAACCGATATGACAGCCTCAGTGACGATTATGAAGCCGATGACATCCTTAGGCTGGCCGGCGCCCTGGAAGCCGAATCGGAGCATCCGCTGGCCGAAGGCATACTGGCCAAGGTAAAAGAAAAAGAGCTGGAACTACCATCGGTAGAGGACTTCGATTCTATTACCGGGAAGGGCGTGGAAGGCAAAGTGGAGGGGCAGGCGCTCAAGGTGGTCAGCCCCGGCTATCTAAAGGAAAAAGAGATCGACATTCCCGAAAAGGCCAAGAGCGATAGCGGCGAAACGGTCGTTTTCCTGCTGGTGGAAGAGCAGCTGGCGGGCTTCATCGCCCTGTCCGACCAGGTGCGCCCGGAAAGCAAAAAAGCCATAAAGACCCTTCAGGAAAAAGGGATCAAAACCCTGATGCTGACAGGAGACAACCAGCAGGTGGCAGAAAGTGTTAGCGCAGAGCTTGGCCTGGACGGCTTCTTTGCCGGGGTGCTGCCCGATGAAAAGCTCGATAAGATCAAAGAATTGCAGGAGGACGGGGAGTTTGTGGCCATGACCGGTGATGGCGTCAACGACGCTCCCGCCCTGGCACAGGCCGACGTGGGCATCGCCATCGGAAGCGGTACGGATGTGGCTGCGGAAACGGCGGACATCGTGCTCGTAAACAGCAACCCGCAGGATGTCACTAACCTCATCCTCTTCGGGCGCGCCACCTACCGGAAGATGCTGCAAAACCTGGCATGGGCAAGCGGGTACAACGTGATCGCCATGCCGCTGGCCGCCGGGGTGCTGTACCAGTACGGCATCATGATATCGCCGGCCTTCGGCGCTGCTCTGATGAGCCTGAGCACCGTCATTGTGGCCATTAATGCCCAGCTACTGAGAAGAAAACTGAAGTAAAACCGCTATGTTGCACCAGAAAATCATCCAGTCATTCAGTCATTCAATCACTAAATCAACAACAATATGAAACTGAGATTTTTGTTCCTTTTCCTTGCTGCTTTCGCCCTGGCCTCCTGCGGAGGTAATTCCGCGGATAGCCATACGCACGGCGAGGAAACCCATACCCACGCGGAAGATGGCCACGATCACGATCATGACGGCCATATGCACGATGGCGAGGAGGCTTCTGAAGCCGCCGCCATGAACACTCATATGGAGGGCCAGGAATATACTTCTACCTACATCTGCCCCATGCACTGTGAGGGCAGCGGTAGCGAAGAGGCTGGTACCTGCCCGGTATGTGGTATGGATTACGTGCTGCGCTCCGATCATATTAAGGACGGGCACATGCACGAGTAGGCACCCTTATCAGGGGAAGGCGCAAATATCTCTCCCCCTGGCTTTTTTATTAAGGCATCTACGAGGGCCTAACATTTGCTTTTTGCTTTTGATAGCATTATTTTTAGTAAAAATTATTTATGCATTCTCCTTTTCCAGGCATGGACCCTTATCTGGAAGGCTACCTTTGGCCGGACGTGCACCACAACCTGGCATCCGCTATCCAGGAATTACCGGCCAGGCAGATTAGCCCTAAATATGTCGCCCGGGTAAGCTTAATAAAGGATCCCTTACCGGTTCTGCCTGTTCCGCTAAAAAAACCCGATGAGGATGCGCAACTCGACCTGAGAGAAGCACTGGATAAGATCTACGAAAGAAACCTGTATCACCTCTCCACCAGTTATGAAGAGGCTCCGCCTGCTCCGCCTTTCACGGAGGCAGAACAGGCCTGGATGCGAAAGCTGCTCGATGATTTTCTCCGCCGGGAAGGGTATGGTTAATCCGGCAGCTGATAGCCATAGCGTTCAAAAATGGCTCTCGCTTTTTCGGAAAACAGGAATTCATAAAACCTCTGGCTGGCCTGCGGATGCTTTTCCTGGCCGTAGCTGGTGATCACTACGCCCTGTTCGATGGGCTGATAGGAATCCGGAGGAAGTTCCACCCACTTTCCGGTGTTTTTCATTTCCGGCGACAATACTACGGATTTGGCGGTAATACCCGCCTCTACGGCTTTTGAAATGATGTACTGGTTGGTCTGCGCGATGCTCTCTCCGTAGGTGAGTTTGGAGCGGATGGCATCGAGCAGGCCGTAGTGTTCAAAATAGCGGATCGCTTGTTCGCCGTAGGGCGCATTTCGGGGATTGGCAATGGCTACTTTGCGGATGCTGTCACCAAGCAGGAAGGCAGGATCGGCCAGCAGCTCAATATCGTCCTTCATGGTCCATAACACCAGTGCACCGTAAGCATACACACGGGGAGCATTTGCAGCTTTCCCCCTTTCCAGCAGCGCGGCGGGATATTTCATATCGGCAGAGGCCAACAGGCTGTAGGGGGCCCCTTGCAGGATCTGGGTGGCCAGCTTTCCGGAGGAACTGACGGCCACATTTACAGACAAGCCGCTCTCCTTTTCGAAAGCTGCTTTAAGCTCTGCCATGGCGAACTGCACATTGGCGGCCACCGCCACTGTGAGCTTCCCGGCCCCGGCTTCCTTCTCGCCGGGAGGGGAGGTGCAGGCAGGCATGGCCAGCAGGAAGAAAAAGGCGCACCACAGGCCATTTTTTGCAGTTGATGAGTACCACATGGTTCAGGTTTTTTCAGTCACTTTTTTCGGCTCTTTT
>CAYVVK010000409.1:0-6266 GCA_964454855.1 uncultured Phaeodactylibacter sp.
GTGCTTTGGGAGTTAATTAATTGACAGGTAGTTGGTGTTATAATAGATTGATAACCCGTTGATTATTTCGACTGCCGACTGTCAACTATTTACTGCCGACTGCACTAGGGGCGTCAGCGGGCTATGCCCACTGCGCATTGTCCGGTATGTATATACCGGTGGAGATAAGCAGCTTATCCCGTCAAATGCCATCCGATGCTGTTGATAAGACGCGGGGGGCGTTTCCGGCCACTGTTGGTGGCAGGCAATGTCGGCCTGACGGATTAAAAGTGGGGGGGAATGCGAAAATAAGTGAAGTTGCTCCTCAAAGTTACGAAATTCTCCCGAGAATTGCCAGCAGTGTTTTTTTACCGGTGCCTGCTTTCACAGCAAATAAAAAACGGGGGGTTGTGTAAAAAGCCTAAATTCAAGTTAATTGATAAAAATAGTATTGTGTAAGTGTTACTTTGATAACGGTGAATGTATTTCAAATTCTCCAAGACGAAGCTTGGAGGTACCTTTTTACACAACCCCCCCCACTGGATATTCTTTTAATCCAGTTCAGAAAAACACCCTGCTTATAGCGGGATTATTCCGGTGATCAGTACATTAAGCTCAGTGCCGGAATTGGCTTTAATGTCGACGGCACCAAGGTTTAGAGCGCCAGTGATATCGAGCTCCAGGCCTCCTTCCAGTTCGAACTGGCCGTCGTCCTCTTCTTCGTATCCGGCGAAATACAGTTCGTATTCCCCTTCTTCCAGGAAGTGGAGTTCATAGCTGCCGTCTTCGGCTACCAGCGCGCTGGATACGGCGTTCTCGAAGCGGATGCCGTCGCCATCTCCGTCATTCGTTTCCACATTTTTGTTGAAGCTACCTTCGGTATACGCGTATACTACTACCTTATCGGTAAATGTATAAGCGTTCTCGCACTGTCCTTCAGCCATGCCGGTGCGGCCTTTTTCGGCCAGGCGGATGGCGGAGCGCCGTTCGGCCTCACTTACGAAACCGTAGCTGTCTTTGTCTCCATCGTTGTCCAAATCCTCGCCGGCCCGCATGATGGCTTTTCGCAGGTCAAAGTCCAGCACGAGTTCGGTGAACCCCTCTTCACTAACGGTAAAGTCGCTGTTCTGCAAAGTGATGGAACCAATGGAGCCGGAGGAACTGCTTAGGGCTATTTTCTCATTGTCGTCAGTAAGTACATAGCAGCCTGGTGCATTTCCGTCCGCATCACTTTCGTAATCGAGAATCAGCTTTACCTGGCTATAGGCACCGGCTTCCAGTTGCCCTTCTCCAAGGGGTTGTGCGCGGGAAAACAACGAATTTCCCAATACGCTTAAACTAACAAATGGGAGCGGATTATTATTGCCAGGCCTACAACCAGTTCTTTCTCCTGAAAAGATAGATTAGGGTGCCGGCAACAAGTATCATTATTCCCCAGATTATAAAATAACCATAACGCCACTTCAGCTCCGGCATGTATTCAAAGTTCATGCCGTAAACGCCCGCCAGGAAGGTCAGCGGGATGAAGATGGTGGAGATGATGGTCAGCAGCTGAATGACGTTGTTGGTCTTGAAGCTGATCTCGGAGAGGTAGAGGTCGTACAGGCCGCTCATCACATCGCGGTAGGTTTCAATGCTGTCCATCACCTGCACGGTATGGTCGTAGAGGTCGCGTAGAAAAACTTCGGTGGTTTCGGCAATGAAAGGGCTGTCGCTTCTTGAGAAACGGCCGATGGCCTCCCGCAGGGGCGAGACCATTTTGCGTAGCATAATGGACTGCAGCTTCAGGTCGTGGATGCGTTCTTTGCTGCGGCGGCTGGGGCTGGAGAGGATATCTTCCTCCAGCCTGTCCAGCACCTCCTCGATCTGATCCATGAGCACGTAATAATTGTCCACTACATTATCCACCAGAGCATAGGCCAGATAGTCCGCACCGCGTTTTTTGATCTTTCCGCGGCCGGACTGTATACGTTCCCGTATGGGCGGAAAAAGGTCATCCTCGTCTTCCTGAAAGGAGATCACAAAGTTTTCTCCGGCGTAAATGGCCACCTGTTCGGTTTTGATCTCGTAGGCTTCCCGGTCGAAGGTGAGGTGCTGGACCGTCAGAAAGATGCCGTTGTCGTATTCCTCGAATTTGGGGCGTTGCTGGGTGTCGAGCACGTCTTCCAGTACCAGAGGGTGGATGTGAAAACGTTCGCCGAGCTGCTGGATAAGATCCACGTTATGCAGGCCACGCACATCGTACCAACTCACCAGGGCCCCTTCCTCCGGGCTGGGCAAGGCTTCTTTCAGATATTGTTCATGGATATGCCCCTCGGCATTGAACTGTATCAAAGTGACATGGGTTTCCTCCACCTTCTTGCGGCCGGTAAATACCAGAGTGCCCGGAGGCAGCCCGGTCTTTCGTTTTCTGGTAGGGATAGGAATGTAGGAAGGTAGTTTTGGCTTTTTCAACTTCATAGGGCTAAAGGTATGATGCAAAAAGCAAAATAAAAAAAGGCTGTCAATATCTACATTGGAAGAAAACAGAAACTTTTCAGGCGGTGTTCTAATGGTGGCACTTGAAAACATGAAGGAATGTTCATAAATTTAATGGCTAAAATTTTATTTTCGCTTTATATTCTGCCTGCAGAACAAACCTGATCAATATATGAAGATCGAACAAATTTATACCGGATGCCTCGCCCAGGGGGCCTACTACATCGAGAGCGAAGGAGAGGCTGCCATCATCGACCCGCTTCGGGAAACGGAACCCTATCTGAAGAAGGTCAAAGAGGACAATTCCAGGATCAAATACATCTTTGAGACGCACTTCCACGCCGACTTTGTCTCCGGCCATCTCGACCTGGCGAAGAAGACCGGCGCCCGCATCGTCTACGGGCCCGATGCGGACACCCAATACGACAAATACGAAGCGGCGGACGGCGAGGAATTCATGCTGGGAAAGCTCACCTTCAAAGTGCTGCATACCCCCGGCCATACGCCGGAAAGCACCACCTACCTGTTGCTGGACGAGAATGGTAAGGAACACGCCATTTTTACCGGTGACACGCTCTTCATCGGTGATGTGGGCCGGCCTGACCTGGCCCAGAAAAAGGGCAGCCTCACCAAGGAAGGCCTGGCCGGCTGGCTGTACGACAGCCTGCGCAACAAGATCATGCCACTGCCGGATGAAGTGATCGTCTATCCGGCCCACGGCGCCGGTTCGGCCTGTGGCAAAAACATGAGCAATGAAACCTGGGATACCCTGGGCAACCAGAAAAGAACCAACTACGCCCTGCGCGCCGACATGACGCGTGAGGAATTCATAGCCGAAGTGACCGAAGGGCTGCAGCCGCCACCGCAGTACTTCGCCAAGAACGCCCGGCTCAACAAAACAGGATACGAGAGTATCGATACCGTCATGGAGCGGGGCGCCCAGGCACTAAGCCCGGAAGCTTTCGAGCTGGCCGCCAATGCTCACGGCGCTCTGATGCTGGATGTGCGCGATAAGGAAGATTTCGTGGCGGGCTTTGTCCCCAATTCCATTTTCATCGGCCTGGACGGCACCTTCGCTCCCTGGGTGGGCGCCCTGATCCCCGACCTGCAGCAGCCCATCCTTCTGGTGGCGCCGCAGGGCCGCGAAGCGGAAACCGTCAAACGGCTGGCCCGGGTGGGCTACGACAATACCATCGGTTACCTCAAAGGGGGCTTTGAGGCCTGGAAAGCCGCCGGCAAGGAAGTGGGCCAGGTCGAGTCCATCGACGCCAAAGAATTTGCCAAACGTTACAAGGCCCAGCCCGGCCTGGCCATCCTGGATGTACGCAAACCCGGCGAGTGGAACGCCGAGCGCCTGGAAGGCACCGAGCACTTCGCTTTGGATTTCATCAATGATAATATGGCGGCCATCAGGAAGGATCAGCAATATTACCTGCACTGCCGAAGCGGCTACCGCTCCACTATCGCCGCTTCCATCCTTAAGGCCAGAGGGTATGAGAACATGATCAATGTGGAGTCTTCTCTGGAGGAGATCATTGAGGCAGGCGTGCCGAAGAAAGATTTTGCCTGTTCGAAGGGGGAGGGGCAGGAGGTTTAGGCTTTGCTAAATTGTTAAATTGTTGCATTGCTAAATTGTTGCATTGTTAAACTGTTACATTGTTTTGAGGGGCGTGGCGCAGGGAGCTCTGCCTATATTTCTTCCCCTGGCGATGCAGGCTTTTCCGGCCTCTCAACAACTACGGCCGAACCGCGTTGGAAAAAAGAAGTTGAGTAGAAAATATAAACCATACTGAGTTTTGGAAAAGATCCAAAGGTACGTTCCCATCCTGGAATGGTTGCCGAATTACAAGAAGGCCTATCTCAAGGGAGACCTGATGTCAGGCATTACCGTAGCGGTAATGCTCGTCCCTCAGGGTATGGCTTACGCCCTGCTGGCGGGCCTGCCTCCCATTTATGGCTTGTACGCCAGTATTGTACCACTTTTCCTATACGCCATTTTTGGTACCTCCCGGCAACTGTCGGTGGGCCCGGTGGCTCTGGTGTCCCTGCTGGTGCTGGCGGGCGTGGGCGAATTTGCCGAAACGGGCACGCAGGCCTTCGTGGGCATGGCTATAGCCACGGCCTTCATCGCGGGTGTGATACAGATATTGTTAGGCGCCTTCCGTTTAGGCTTTCTGATCAACTTCCTGGCGCATCCGGTGATCGCCGGCTTCACTTCGGCAGCGGCCTTCATCATTGGCTTCAGCCAGTTGAAGAACCTGCTGGGCATCGACCTGCCGCGGAGCAACTTTATCCATGAGATCATTGCCAGCGCGGCTCAGAACATTTCCCAGGTGCACTGGCCCACCATGTTACTCAGTTTTGGCGGCCTGGCCTTTATACTGATCGCGAAGAGTATCAAAAAGTCTTTTCCAGGCGCCATCTTTGCAGTCATCATCAGTACGGGCATTGTTTTTTTCCTGGGCCTGCAGGAAGCAGGAGTGTCCATAGTAGGGGAGGTGCCCCGGGGGCTTCCTCCGGTTTCTGTGCCTGAAATAAACGGACGACTGATCGTAGACTTGCTGCCACTGGCCCTGACCATCTGCCTGGTCAGCTTCATTGAATCACTGGCTATTGCGAAGACGATCGAGTCGCGGCATAAAAACTACCGGGTTATCCCCAACCAGGAACTCATCGCCCTGGGCATCACCAAGATCGGCGGTGCATTCTTCCAGTCTTATCCCACTACCGGCAGCTTTACCCGATCGGCGATCAACGATGATTCCGGAGCGCAGACGGGGGTGTCCTCCATGATCAGTGCCGTACTCATCGCCCTGACGCTGCTGTTTCTTACGCCACTCTTCTTTTACATGCCGAAGGCCATCCTGGCTTCCATCATCGTGGCGGCGGTGGTCAACCTGATGGACTACAGGGAGGCCATCCACCTCTGGCACACCAACCGCACCGATTTTATGACCATGATCGTCACCTTTATCGCGACCATGACCCTGGGTATTCAGAATGGCGTGCTTACCGGCGTGGTACTGTCCCTGGCCTTTATGATCTACCGCAACTCCAAACCCAATATCTCCATCCTTGGGCGGTTGCCAAACTCCCAGCACTACCGCAATATCAGGCGTTTCAAGGAAGCCCGGCAGCACGAAGAGATCATCATTATGCGTTTCGACGCCCAGCTTTACTTTGGCAACGCCACCTACTTCCGGGAATCTATCGAGGAAATGATACAGAAACAGGCAGGGGATGTGAAATTACTCATCCTGGACGCTTCCAATATTCATGACATCGACAGCAGCGGCGCCATCGCGCTGGAAGAGACCATCGATTTCCTGCGGCAGCGGGGCATCGACTTTTACATCTCCGGCGTGATCGGCCCGGTAAGAGACCGCCTTTATAAGAACGGCCTGACCTACAAGATCGGCACCAAAAACCAGTTTATGTACGTCTTTGATGCCGTAGATGCCTACAATACCCGAAAGGAGGGTAAAGAAGATGTCTGGACGCCTAATGCGGTGCAGACTAATACTGGGAGGGAGTAGATGGTTAAATGGTTAAATGGTTAGATGGCGGCTCGGCAGGATTCTTCGAATAACTCCAAATTTAATCCCGTAATGAAATTGTTTTATGTAGTAAGCTTACCTGTAAACTAACCTCGCCGGGCATATTTGCCGTCACTTCCTGACAGGAAACCCTAAAGCCCGGGGCCGGCTACCCGTCCGAGGGTGGACTCTATTGAAAGTTAAAGCGTCAAGGATTGCCCTAGCGTGAGTTTACTACGGCGCTCCGAAAATAGGGGTTCAACTCGCTGAATG
>CAYVVK010000410.1:0-1332 GCA_964454855.1 uncultured Phaeodactylibacter sp.
CCATCACCCGCCCGGTGGGCAGGTTTTCCGATACATAGAGGTCCTGAGTCGTATTGTTGGCCGGAGCCAGCAGTCGGGCCCGGAGCTCTTCTTCCTCCCCATTTTGGGTAAAGGTAATGCAGGAGGTCGGGCAAATGTCCATGCAGGCATCGCACTCGATACAGCGGCTGGTGTTGAAGACGGTTTGCACATCACAGTTGAGGCAGCGCTGGGCTTCCTTAAAACCGGTAGGCTGGTCAAAGCCGAGTTCTACCTCCACCTTGCGGTCGGCAAGGGCCAGGGTTTTCTCGGCATGGGGTACGAGGTAGCGCTGGTCGGCCACTACGGGGCTGTCGTAGCTCCACTCGTGGATACCCATTTTCTGGCTGAGAAGGTTGGTGTAGGGGGCGGGGCGGTTATAGACGGACTCTCCCCGGCAGAACAGGTCGATCGATATGGCGGCCTGATGGCCATGGGCCACGGCGGTGATGACGTTCTCCGGGCCGAAGGCGGCATCTCCGCCGAAAAATACCCGGTCGAGGGTAGACTGGAAGGTGGTCTTGTCCACTACCGGCAGGTCCCATTTCCCGAACTTAATGCCCAGGCCCCGCTCTATCCAGGGGAAGGCGTTGTCCTGGCCGATGGCGATGATCACATCGTCGGCCTCTATGAAGACATCCGGCTCGCCGGTGGGCAGCAGGGTGCGTTTGCCATTTTCATCGTAAATGGCGGCTACCTTTCCGAAAACGACTCCTTTTAGCCTGCCCCGTTCCACTACAAATTCCTTGGGGGGCATATTATTCAGGATGGGAATGTCTTCGCTTTGCGCATCCTCGATCTCCCAGGGCGAGGCTTTCATGTCTTTAAAAGGGCTTCGGACGACCACTTTGACCTCTTCTCCGCCCAGGCGGCGGGAGGTGCGGCAGCAGTCCATGGCGGTATTGCCGCCGCCCAGTATGATGACTTTTTTACCAATTTTAGTGGTATGGCCGAAGGCCACGCCGGCCAGCCATTCGATGCCGATGTGAATATTGGCGCCCCCCTCTTCCCGGCCGGGCAACGTCAGGTCACGCCCTTTAGGGGCGCCGGTGCCGACAAATACCGCGTCATAGTCCTTCTCCAGTACCTCCTTCATGCTTTCTACATAGGTGTTAAAATGGGTGTGGATGCCCATGTCGAGGATGTAATCGACCTCTTCGTCCAGGACGGATTCCGGCAGGCGAAAGGCGGGGATCTGCGTGCGCATCATGCCTCCTCCTTTATTCCATTCGTCATAGAGGTCGATCTCGTACCCCAGCGGCGCCAGGTCGCGGGCGACGGTCAGGGAGGCGGGCCCTCCGCCGATGAGGGCGA
>CAYVVK010000410.1:1342-6266 GCA_964454855.1 uncultured Phaeodactylibacter sp.
GATCTTTTTGCCGTTCTTCTGTTCCGGAACCCTGGGCATCAACGACTTTACCTCGCCTTTGTTGTCGGCAGCTACTCGTTTTAAACGGCAGATGGCCACGGGCTCTTCCTCTATTCTTCCCCGCCGGCAGGCGGGTTCGCAGGGGCGGTCGCAGGTGCGCCCGAGGATGCCGGGGAATACGTTGGATTCCCAGTTTACCATGTAGGCATCGGTATACCGTTCTGCAGCGATAAGGCGGATGTATTCCGGCACGGGAGTATGAGCCGGGCAGGCGTACTGGCAGTCCACTACCTTGTGGAAATATTCCGGGTCCTGGATGTTCGTTGGTTTCAAAATCTCCTAATGTTTAAGGTTTAGATATCCATCTAATATAGGGTAGAAAAACAAAAATGTGAAATAAAAGTCATTTTCTGTTGGTAAGGTGGAAATTTTATTTACCTGGTTCTATGGTTTACCGGAAGGAAGCCGATGATGCTCTGGCGAGGGTTAGGGCCTTTTCCATCGGCATCAGGTGGGTTTTTTATTTTTTTTGCTGAAAAAGAACGATTCTAAAAGCCAGGAAAAGCGCTTGCATAAGCCAGTTCAAGGCATGTTTGTTAATCATAAATAGCTGTAAATCAAAATGTTGAGTTTTTATAAATTATGAGGATCGGCACAGAAAAAAGGCAAAATGTACTTACGGGTTCGCTTTTATTGATCGACATTTGTATTGTCAGTGATCGAGAACAATAAAAAAGGCGGCAAAAGAGCCGCCTCAAAGATATGACAAAGAAAAAATGTAATCCGACGAATGCAGTTAATCATAATCTCATGTAAAGATTAGCGGGGCGTCAAAGGACGTCCTCTATTTTGGTATGTAGATAGCCTCTCAAAGCTCTTTTGGAAAACCGGCCATTACGGCCGGTTTTTTTTTGTCTGCTAAAGATTGTACGGGGCCGCCTCACATAAGTTGCAGGAATAATGCAAAAATAATACTGGAAATTCCTCTATCCAGATGGAGCCCCCTCTCCTGTCAGCTTTTCAGCACTTCAGAGGCGCTTTTTTTGAGGTAGGCATTCTGGTCGTGATACATGGCTCCTTCCGGCAGCCATTCCCAGAACTCTCCCAGGTCCTTTTTAACGATCTCCGTGTAAAAATCAGGCAGTTGGGTGCTTTCTCCTTCGAAATAGGCGCGGAAGGCGCGGTCTTCGGCCAGGTTTTTCCGTACTTTTTTGAAAAAACGGATCCTGCCGTATCCTTCTGAAGAGATGGCCCGCATGACGTTCATCCACTTGGATGCCGGAGTCGGGCAGGCCTTGAAGCGGCGGTAAATGGCCCTAGGGGAGAAAGTGTAAGACGTGAGGTCGATTACTTTGTCGTAAAAGTCCACCCATTCGTAGTTTTGGGGCTTGACGTTCATGGCCAGGTGGTTATTGAGAAAGTGGAATGGGAAAGGCAGTACTCGTCCCTCCTTCTGATACCCCAGGTTGAGGGGAGCTGCTTCGCCGAATGCCGACAGCAGGGAATAGCCGGGGAATGCTGCCGGTGTGGCGTCTATGAAAGACTTGGTCAGTTCAAAGGGCGCGTCCCCTTCGTCGCTGTCCAGCCCCAGTACGAAGTTGGTCTGCACATAGGGAATATATTCAAAAACCTGGTTGACATGGGCGGAGATCTGATACACCCGCTCCATGCCGTCCCGCCTGCCTGCTCTTGATTTGTTGCCGAGTTCGAACCAGGACTCGATGCCGGGCAGCATCGCTACAAAGCCATTTTTCTTAAACCGCTTGAGGTGGTCTTCGGTGAGAATGGAGAGGCTGCTTTCCGCTACGGATTGGATGCTGCCCGGAGGGGCAACCGATTCTATAGCATCCATATAGTCATTGAAGCGGACACCGAAATTGGGGTCGTGCCAGCCAACCCATGGTTTTTCGATCTTGCTGAGTAAAAAACGAAGGTCTTCTTTGAGCTGGTCGAAATCGAGCGGCTGATATTTCACTTCCGAATCGATACAGAAGGAGCAGGTATAGGGGCAGCCCATACTGCCGATCATAGGCACCATCTTCAGCAAAGGTGCCTTTTTCAGGGTCGGGGTAATAAACTTCCAGCGTTCTTCCAGGCTCGGCAACTGGCTGGGTTGTTGCGGAGCGCTCAGTTGAATGCCTTTCGGCCGTTGAGGGGCTCTGCTTTTGAGCACTTCAACAATCGTCGCCTTATCGGTAAACCCAAGCACATAGTCAAAATACTTCACGGCATCGTCCGGATAACAACGGGCGTGTGGGCCGCCCAGTACGGTCACTGCTCCGCGGGAGCGAAAGAAGTTGCTCAGGGCATAGGACAGTTGAGCCGCCTGAGTGAAAGAGCAAATGAAAACGATATCTACATCGTCCGGGAGTTCTTTTCTCAGGTCTTCTCTTCCGGTATAGCATAGCAGGCTGGTCTGATGGCCTTCCTGTTCGCACCAGGTAGCCACTACCTGCGGCATGATGCTGGCCAGGTTGGCGTGCATGATCCGGGCCCAGAGGGTATTCTTGGGGCCCTTACTGACAAGGTCAATAATTCCGATTTTCAGTTTTTGCATGTTGTCGTATTATCCCAGGCTTCAGCAAACAGATCCTTTAGGCTTTAACCTGAAAAGCTGTTGAAGCTAGCATGGAAGGTTAAATATAAATTTTTGTGGTGCTGAGCCTTGTTTTGCAGGATGGGGTTTCCCGCTTTAAAATAGATTGAAGTAATCACAGTGGCATTTCCTTGGCGTTTGACATACAAGAATGAAAAAGCCATTTTTGGAATGAGCCCTGCATTCTAATACAGTAGTAAATATATAAAAATTAATTGGGTTCTTTCTTTTTAGGGCCGATATGCATGGCGCCCCTGGCCATTTTCCGGATTGTACCTGGCGGCGAGGCCTGAAAAAATAATTGCTTTAAAGTGGTTCCCAGGGGTTATTTCCCGTCATAAAATTTTGTAAGTTTATATCCCTTCGTAAAATCCATCCCTATTCTTTTCATTCAAAAGAAGAATCATGAAGAAAGATTCAAATGAACAATCGCCTGGAAAACAGAAAAAAGGGGTGTCCCGACGTTCCTTCCTGTTCAATGCCGGTACGGCCACGGCAGGCACCGTGGCTGCCGCTTCCGGCCTGTTGAGCTTTAAACCAGCGGAACGGGCCGCACCGAAAGTGCCGGTGCGCGGCCCCGGGGACACGGAAATGACGCTTATAGTAAATGGTAAAGAACGCCGCCTCTGGGTAGAGCCCCGCACTACCCTGGCCGATGCCCTGCGCGAACAGCTGAACCTCACGGGTACCAAAGTGGCCTGCGACCGGGGCTCCTGCTCTGCCTGTACGGTCTGGCTGGACAACAAGCCCATCTGTTCCTGCATGACACTGGCGCTAGATGCAGAAGGCATGGAGGTAACCACCGTGGAAGGCCTGGCCAAAAACGGCAAACTACATCCGGTGCAGGAAGCTTTTATTGAGCATGATGCCAGCATGTGTGGCTACTGCACGCCGGGTATGGTGATGAGTTGTGCCGCCCTGCTCGACCGCAACCCTAACCCTACATTGGACGATGTGAAAACCGCCACCAGTGGCAACCTCTGCCGCTGCGGCACCTACCCGAAAGTCTTCGAAGCTACGCTTGCAGCAGCCAAAAAAGGCAAATAAGCGGCTCTGCCCTTCTGTTATTTGAAAACTATTCCAGGATTTATGCCTGGGCCATAAAAAAATACAACTATGGCTAATCCGAAAAAGAAAAAAGTGGTTCTGCCGTTGACGCCAGACCTGGACAATCAACAACCGGCGAAACACCTCTATACCAAAAAAGAAAAATTTCCCTACGGAGTACCTGGCCACGGCCTCTCTGGAGTAGAGCGCGAAGTGGCCATTGATGAGCCTCCCGCCCTGCCTGTTAACGAAAAGCTCGACGTGATCGGAAAACGCACCAGGCGTGTCGATGCCATCTATAAAGTGACCGGCGCCGCCAAATTTTCCTCCGACATACAGCTGCCGGGCATGCTGTACGCCAAATTCCTGCGTTCTCCTCACCCTCACGCCAGGATCAAATCCATAGACGTGTCCCCCGCCCGGCGCCATCCCGGCGTCCACGCCGTCCATGTGCTGGATATGGAACCGGGAGGATCTGTACAGCTAGACCCCAGCCACGACGCACCGGGAGAAACCTACAATGCCGAGAAGCTGCCGACCCTTCGCTACGTCGGCCAGCCCATCGCCGCAGTGGCAGCCGATTCTCAGGCCATTGCCAACGATGCCGTCAAGCTGATCAAAATAGAATACGAGAAGAAACCTTTCGTCATCGAACTGGACAAAGCCCGGCAGGATGGCGCGCCCATCGTATTCGAGGAAAAGATCGAAGAAGAAATCAGCGAGGGTGATGTGGGCGTCAAAGCAGCCAGCAAACAGGAAGGCAACCTGCGTGGCCCTAATACCAGCAGTTTCTACGGCGGGCCACGCGGCGACGTGGAAAAAGGCTTCGCCGAAGCCGACTTCATCCTGGATAAGGAATTCCGCACCCAGGTGCAGACCCACTGCTGCCTGGAAACCCACGGTGTGGTGGCGGATTGGAAGCCGGATATGCTTACGGTCTATGCCTCCACCCAAAATACCGCCGGCGTGCGTGATGACCTGGCGGAACTGTTCGATCTGCCCAAGAGCAAAGTGCGCGTGATCACCGAGTACATGGGCGGAGGTTTCGGCTCCAAGTTCGGCGCCGGCCATTTCGGTGTCATGGCCACCGTACTTTCCAAAAAAACCAACCGCCCGGTGAAGCTGATGCTGGATCGCGCAGAGGAACACCTCGCTGCCGGCAACCGCCCGAACTCCCATCAGATGCTTAAAATAGGCTTTAAGAATGACGGCAGCTTAACGGCCATCGACCTGACCTCTTACGGTACGGCCGGAGTAGCGCTGGGCGCCGGCGTGGGCCGG
>CAYVVK010000411.1:0-4711 GCA_964454855.1 uncultured Phaeodactylibacter sp.
GAGGCCGGCCTGGTAGAGCCGCCCGCCGGCCAGCAGCCAGGTGATGCCGTAGCTGTCGCGGTGGATGCTGGTGGGAACGCCATTGAATGCCGGCTGAAATTCCCGGCTGATGTCTCTGGATTTTCCGGTAGCCGGGTCATAAACAAAAATGAGGTTGGTGTAGAAAGAGGTGATGTAATACAGGCCGTCCTCGGGATTTTCAAAAATGTCGAAAACAGAATTGTCATAATCCAGGGGCGGGTGATCCTCCAGCAAGACATGCCGGAACCCCTGCAGACGGGGGTCGAGCTTGGCCAGCCCGGCGGAAGTGCCGACCCACAGAATACCCTCCTTGTCGGTATAGGCAACACTGGGGCTGCCCGGAGGAAAACTATACGGGTCGTCGGGAATGTGGCGAACGGGAATAAACTTATCTTTTTCGGGATAATATATCTATGCCCCGGTTGTGAGCGATCCAGATCGCTCCATCGGGGCTTTCCGCCAGTGCGGCTATGGCTTCGCCGCCCAGGGAATTGCTGCTGCCCGCCTCCGGTAAAAACACTTCAAACTCATAGCCATCAAAGCGGTTCAGGCCATTAGCGGTACCCACCCAGAGGTAGCCCCGGCTGTCGCGCAACAGGGAGCGGACCTCGTTGTGGGAAAGGCCGTCGCGGGTGGTGAAGGTTTCAAAATGAAAGTCCTTCTGAGCCAGGGCTGCAGTCCAGAAAAGGATACCCAGTATCGATAAGGCCAGGTGGCGCATAGTTCATTTGTAAGTGCCGCAAAATTACGGCCTTATCCTCAATTGCAGCGATAAAATTCACAGTTTGTGGGATTGGCTTTATACTTGGCGCCATCCTGAAAAGGGCCAGCCTTCTAAGGCTGGACAAAGCCGGAAGTCGGAAAGCGGAAGTCGGAAAGATCATGGGCTCTCACAACCGCCTGGCATTCAAAAGCGTCCAACCTTAGACGGGTAGCCCTGAAAAGTTAATTAGTGTTTAACGTCAGTTCGGGATCAAACCCTTTGAATATCAACAACTTGTAGCTCTCTGGAGCTATTCGCCGCTCGCTATTTGCCATTCGCTGCGGCCTGCGAACAGCGAACTGCCATAAGCGAACTGCAATTGCAACGATTTACCATCAATTTTATCCCGAACTCACGTTGTTTATTTATTGATGACGTTTGGTGGCACCGGTGTTTTACGCACCGGTGCACTATTTTTTGTACTTTGGAGGTGTCATCTCTAAGCACAAAACCAAATATGAAACACCACCTCCATCCCACCCTCTTGCTATTTGCCATTGCCCTGATGGCCCTTGCCGGCTGCGAGCCCGAAGCGCCCGATTCCTCTTCGCCCGGCCTGCTGCAATATTTTGCCGACACTACGCTGACGGATACCGTCCACCTCGCTCCGGATCCCAGCGAGGGCGACAGTGCCCGAAAGCCGGGCCTGGGCCTGCTCTACTCTACCCTGGACTCCGGCCTGCTTTCCCGCATGGACTTCTACCCGGATTCCGCCGGTACGGAAGCCTTCACACACTGGGCTTCCCCGCTCGGCGAACAAACCAAGGCCTGCCTGCTGGAGACTCAGCAACACTGGTTCGTTTTTAAATACCTGCTATTGTACGATGAGGAAAAGAAAAAATTCAACGCTTTGATTCCCGTAGCCCAGTGGTATGGAGGAGAAGGCGGGCAGATCCGCACGGAAAGCTGGCTGTTTGACTGGAATAACGAAAAGCCCCCTAAACTGCTGACGCGCTTCTCCGAACATTCCCTGCGCCTTACGGAAGAAGGAGAAGCTCAGGATCTGTATGAAGACAGCGTCAACCTCAGAGCCTGGGAAGACGGGCAGTTCAGGAATATCTCCTTACCCGATTCCAGCCGCTGGATAGAGCAGTATCCGGTGGTGTGGTGAGCCATTGGGGATTGGGGGACTTGGGGACTTGGGGACTTGGAGACTTGGGGACTTGGAGACTTGGAGACTTGGAGACTTGGGGACTTGGAGACTTGGAGACTTGGGGACTTGGGGACTTGGGGACTTGGGGACTGCCTCAATTCTCTGCCACCTGGAATTTCAGGATGGAGACGAAGAATACACCGCCGATCATATTGCCTAAAGTAGACCAGCCCTGAGTGATCAGATAGTCGGCGATCGTGATTTTTTCAGAGGCCAGCATGGCGGAAAACACCTCGGTAGAGCCCACAATACAGTGATGCAATGAGCCCAGGCCGATCACGGAAGTCACCAGTATGACTACCAGTATCCGGCTGATGGTCTCCTGAGAGGAAGTCACCAGCCAGGATACCAGGCCCATTAGCCAGCCCGCCAGCACGGCGCTGGCCAGGATGACCCATCCTTTGTGGTCCACGAGGTGGTGGGCGATCTCTTCCAGGGCCTCTACGGTCACCAGCCCCATGTTTGGCCCGAGAAAAGCAATCCCTCCGCCGATGATGTAGCCCCCCACCAGGTTGCCGGCATAAATGATGGCCCAGAGGCGGGCCAGGCCCTTTAGGGTTTCCTTACCACCGAGCACAGGTAGCACAGCCAGTGTGGTATGCTCCGTAAACAGGGCTGAACGCCCCAGAATAACGAAAATAAAGCCGATGGGATAGGCCGCAGCCTGAATGACCCTCATTGATTCGGCGGAAAGCTTCCCGCTGAACATGGTATACAATACCCCGATCACCAGCAGGCTGAAGCCCAGGTCCAGCCCGGCAGTCACACCCGACAAGAAAAGCGACTTATCATTACGTTTGTACTCCTGCAGGCTCTCGTCGATCTGTTCATGAACAATGCGTTCCAGGGTTTTTGGCCGGCTCTGGCCGGTTCTGTGTTCGAGCTCATCATTTGCCATGTTCCATTAAATATTTGACCGTCATTAAAATCTACTTTTGCCCGGCTTTGTTCAGTGCCCTGTCTTATTGCAAAAAAAAAGCCATCCCGGATAATCCGGGATGGCTTTTTTCGGGCCGGGTAAAATCAGGCCTTTAAATCTGGTCGATAATCTTTTTGACCTCTTCCTTAGACTTGCCGAGCCTTTCCTGAAGGCGGCCGATCAATTGTTCTTCCCGCCCTTCGGCATAGGCCAGGTCGTCGTCGGTCAGTTGGCCATACTTTTCTTTAAGTTTGCCTTTGATCATATTCCAGTTGCCACGGATCTTGTCTGTAATAGCACTCATTGGTGATTGTTTTTTGTTTGACAGAATGGCGGTAGCTTTTCCTACCACTTATAGAACCGAAATACCCAGCCCATGTTCGTTTTCCAAAGCCAGCCCATATCCATCGAGGGCAGCAACATCACCCTGCCGGAACCGGAAGAGCCTTGTTCTGCCGCCATGTCCGGGGATAAAATTCAAGGGCGGCCGATCGAACAAAAGAACCCGCTGAGAACTTCTATTATAGAGAGGATAGCCTTCTCCAAATATTTTTAAACAACAGTCCATCAATTATGAGCAAGCAAAGAAGAATTTTCGGATTAGGGATACTGGCAGGTGCTGCTATTGGTTTCTGGCTGAATAGTGAAAAGGGCAAAGCTTTTCGGGCCGATCTCGCCCAGAAAACCAGCGAATACAGCGATGAGCTCTCCGCCATGGCCAGGGAAAATGCCATGAAACTTTCCGGCAACCTGTCCACCGCTATGGAAGATGGCCAAAACTGGGTGAGTGGTACCCGCGGAAAGCTTAAAAGCTCTATCAAGGGCCTGGCCGACACGGCCGACCACACTATAGACGAAGTGGCCGACAAGCTGGAAACCGGCCTGGAGAAAGCCCGCAATAAGGTGAAAGAAAATGCTTCGAAACTTGAGGATAAGAAAGGTTAGTAAAGCCGTTATTTTATATCCGGGCATGGGCCCTGAATAGAGCGTTTGCCCAAACGGGCTTCAAAGCCAATCTGAAAGCCGGCCCGGCTGCTCAGAAGGGCGTGATGGCACTTTGCTCAAAAGAAAAAGGCGCTACCCGGATTATTCCGGGTAGCGCCTTTTTTATTGACGGTGTTATTGTCGTATGTTCTATTCTTCCTCTTCGCCGGAAGCTTCCGTAGCGGCGGCGGTGGTTGCTGCTGTGGCAGCCGTTGCCGCTCCGGTGCCACCACGGCGGCGGCGGCGGCGGCCTCCTCCACCCTGAGGTTTTCCAGCCTCGTATATCTCGTTGAAGTCCACAAACTCGATCATGGCCATTTCCGCGCCATCGCTGTGGCGGAATCCGGTTTTGATAACCCGTACGTAACCCCCCGGGCGGTCTCCTACTTTGGCGGCAATGGGGCCAAAGAGTTCTTTGACCGCTTCTTTATTCTGCAGGTAGCTGAACACTACCCGGCGGGAGTGCGTGGTATCATTCTTCCCTTTGGTCACCAGGGGTTCAATATACTGGCGCAGGGCTTTGGCCTTGGCCAGCGTGGTGTTGATGCGCTTGTGTTCGATCAGCGCCGCAGCCAGGTTGCTGAGCAGTGCCTTGCGGTGGCCGGCTTTGCGCTTGAGGTGGTTGAACTTCTTACCGTGTCTCATTTTAAGGATGGTTTTCTTCGCAACACCAGCTCGCCGGCGCGCCCTGAGGGCACCGAACCACAGGCAAGTCCTCGGCCTGGCGAATGGTTATTGCAGTTTATCAAATGGGCGCAGTGCCCGCCTGTATCAGTGAATATCTGTGGATAAAAAGTAGACTGCCCTTTCGGCTTTTACCTTCTACCTTCTACCTTCTACCTTCTACCTTCTACCTTCTACCTTCTACCTT
>CAYVVK010000411.1:4811-6265 GCA_964454855.1 uncultured Phaeodactylibacter sp.
TACCTTCTACCTTCTACCTTCTACCTTCTACCTTCTACCTTCTACCTTCTACCTTTTACCTTCTACCTTTTACCTTTTACCTTTTACCTTTCTTAGTCTTCTTCCAGTTTGTACTTAGACAGGTCCATACCGAAGGTCAGCCCTTTGTCCTGGAGCAGCTCTTCGATCTCGACCAGTGATTTTTTACCGAAGTTACGGAACTTCAGCAGTTCATGTGTATCGTATCTAACCAGCTCCGCCAGGGTGTTGATCTTGGCTGCTTTCAGGCAGTTGTAGGCACGGACGGAGAGGTCGAGGTCTTCGAGAGAGGTTTTCAGCAGCTTGCGCATGTGGAGGATGTGCTCATCCACGATGTTGTCTTCGCGGCTGGTCTCGTCGTCGAACTTGATGTTCTCATCGGTGATCAGCATGAGGTGCTGGATCATGATGCGGGAGGCTTCCTTGATGGCATCTTCCGGGTGGATGGTGCCGTCGGTCTTCACCTCGATGGACAGTTTTTCGTAGTCGGTACGTTGGCCGACACGCGTATTTTCTACGCGGTAGGCTACATTTTTGATCGGTGTATAGATGGCATCTACCGGGATCACCCCGATGGGAGCGTCTTTGGGCAGGTTGTCGTCTGCCGGCACATAGCCGCGCCCTTTGGTGATGGTAAGTTCCATCTCCAGGTTGACGAAAGGTTCCATCTGGCAGATGAGCAGGTCGGGGTTCATGATTTTGAACACATTGGTGTGCTCTTCGATGTCTCCGGCGCGAAACTCCTCTTTGCCGCTGATGGTCAGGTAGACTTTCTCGGTGGTGATGTCTTCTTCGGTGAGCAGTTGCTTGAGGCGCACCTGCTTGAGGTTAAGGATGATCTCCACGACATCTTCGACCACACCACGGATGGTGGCGAATTCGTGTTCCACACCGGCGATGCGCACTGCGGAGATGGCAAAACCTTCCAGCGAAGAAAGCAGCACTCTGCGCAGAGAGTTGCCTACCGTTTGGCCGAAGCCGGGTTCAAGAGGTTTGAATTCAAAAAGCCCTTCGAAGTCGTTGGCTTTTTGCATTGAGATCTTGTCAGGCTTCTGGAAATTTAAAATGCTCATATATTGACCTATGTGCTTTGAAAGGAAAAAAATTACCGAATGATTCGGGATGAAATTGCTACCGTTCTAACACGGCTAATGGTGGTTGCCATCTTACCGACGGCTAACCACCTTCTGTTGCTATACCCGGCCGAAGCCGGGCGTTTTCCGAACCTGGCCGAAGAGGTTTTCCCGCGGGTATCCAGGCTATGGTATAATCGTTTTGGCAAGCTGCGATGCAGTTTGCCAAAGCGTTTTACTTAGAGTACAATTCAACGATCAGCTGTTCGTTGATCTTCTCTGGTATATTTTCACGTTCGGGGAAGCTGATGAAAACACCCTGAAGCTTGTCCGGGTTGAACTCCAGCCATGGGAATTTACGAA
>CAYVVK010000412.1:0-6251 GCA_964454855.1 uncultured Phaeodactylibacter sp.
TTCCGAAAAATTCATCACGGCCCGGGAAGCGGCGGCAAAGATCCCGGATGGCGCTACGGTGCTGTCCAGCGGCATGGCAGGCAATGCCCGTTGCTCGGCCTTTTTCTGGGGCATTCGCGAGGCCTATGAGCAGACGGGCCACCCCCGCGATCTCACCTGAATGAACGTAGGGGCACAGGGCAGCCGCGGGCGCGTGCCGGGAACCTTAGAAGAACTAGGGTTACCGGGCCTGATGCAACGCTACATCGCCGGCCACCTGGAGACCACCAAAGCCCAGTTGCGCCTCGCAGAGGAAGGAAAGCTAGAGCTGTATACCCTGCCGCCTGAAGTTCATCAACACCCTGCTGAAGATCACGCCGGTGCGCGATGCCGTGGGCCTGGCCGGAATAGGTAGGTATTTCGGTAGTGCGGTGTTATGGTGTTTCGGTAGTGCGGCCACAACACCATAATATCGAAATGCCGCAAAACCGTTAATTATTCAGGATCTCCCGCATGTCTTTCTCCAGGCTCTCCTGCGGATATTCTACGATGCGGCCGATCTCCTCGCCGTTCCGGAAGAAGATGATGGTCGGCACATAATCGATGCGCATGCCTTCTTCCTCGTGCTGGGGGCTTTCCTTGTAGTTGTCGGGATGGTTGCTCAGGGCCACCACGGTAAGCTTGTCCATATCGTAGTCCAGGTGATCCAGTATCTTGTAGAAGTGCGGCACGTCTCGCTGGCTGTCGGAGCACCATGTTCCCATAAACAGCATGATGTCCACTCTTTCCAGGGCCTTGTCCAGGCCGGCCAGGGCTTCTGTGTCTACCCCGTAGCTCTGGTAGCCTGCTTCAAACCATTCGCCGTAGGGCTCCTGCTGCAACCCCTCCCGGTTGGCCTTACCCACCAGGATCTTTTCGCCTTCGTGGTTGATGACTTCCTGGTTCAGGAGTGCTGGCTCCGGCAGGTATTTTTCCGGGATGGGCCGTTCTTCGGTTTCTCCATTCCAGAGGATGCTCACGATCCAGAACCGGCCTTCGTAATTGGCAATTTGAATGCTGTTGATGCCGCGTGCCACTACCGGCCCATCAGCGGTATGCCTTGATTCGTAAGTGGAAAAGGCGTGAGTGACGTGGCCGTACTGTTCCGTTGCCCGGTACAGCTCCGATTCGAAAAAGCCGTTTTCCATGAAGGGTTTTTCCACCCGCTTCACATAATCATCGATGGTCATGGCAAGCAGGCTGGCCTGGCCGTCCTTTCCGGCTCTCACGGCGCGCAGGCGGGCTTCCGTTGCGAAGAGGTAGCGCATGCGCTTCCAGTCCCGCTGCATTTCCGCCGGCCCGCTGATGACGTCATAGAGGGCGGCTATGATGGCGTCAACAGAGGCCACATCTGCGGAATAGTCTTTTTTCTTCATTTCCTGCCCGAAGGAGGGCAGGCTTATTAATAGGGTGATGGTAAACAGGAAAATTCTTGTGGTCATTATTTCTCGATTATTTGGCTATCAATGGTGTTCAACCTCAGACAGGTAGCCATTTAACAATCCAACAATTTAACAATGTAGCAATCATCAATATCTATTCCTCCACTTCCACCCGCCCCGATCTCGGCACCCGGGGCCGGATGATCAGCCGCAGCGACTGGTCGTAAGTCACGTAATTCCACACCCAGTTGATAAAAATAAACAATTTATTTTTTACGCCCAGGATCTGGAAGAGGTGGACGAAGAGCCATACCAACCAGGCAATAGTACCCTGGGATTTCCAGTTGGGCAGGTCAACGACAGCCCGCTTGCGGCCGACGGTGGCCATGGAGCCCAGGTCTTTGTAGGAAAAGGGGAGGAGTTCCTGCCCTTTGTGGAGGCGCCTGAGGCTCTTCGCCAGGTGTCTGGCGTGCTGAATGGCCACCTGCGCCACCTGCGGATGCCCCTGTGGGTAGGCCTCTTCCTCCATGTAGGCGATATCGCCAAGGGCGAATACTGCATCCAGGCCTTCTACCTGGTTGAAGCGATCCACTTTAATACGGTTGCCGTAGGTGATGGAGGTATCCGGCAGGCCCTTCAGGCGGTTGCCGATGATGCCGGCGGCCCAGATGACCTTATGGGTACGGATGGGTTCGCCCTCATTCATATAAACGTACTCGCCGTCGAAGTCTGTGACCCGGGTGTTGAGTTTCACTTTGACCCCCAACTGCTCCAGGAATTCCAGGGCACTTTGAGAGGCTTCTTCTGACATGCCTTTCAGCAACTGCCCGTCGCCCTGTATGAGGTAGATGTCGATCTCCTCGTAGTCCAGCTCCGGGTAGTCTTTCGGAAAAACGTAGCGCTTCATCTCCGCCAGCGCGCCGGACACTTCCACTCCGGTAGGGCCACCCCCCACCACTACAATATCCATGAGGCTCTGCCGCTCATCAAAGTCAACGGTGCACAAGGCTTTCTCAAAATCAGCAAGGATGCGGTTGCGCAGGAACAGCGCTTCGGAAACCGATTTCATGGGAATGGACAGGCGGGCGATACGTTCGTTTCCGAAGAAGTTGGTGTCGGCGCCGAAAGCCAGCACCAGTTTGTCGTAGTTGCAAATGCCCAGCGGGGTCTGCAGGCGTTTGTTGGCGGTGTCTATTTCCGTTACCTCGGTAACCCGGATGTACACATCCTTTTCTTTCTGGAAAGCCTTCCGCAAGGGGAAAACAATGGAGCTGGGCTCCAGGCCCGCCATAGCGACCTGGTAAAACAGAGGCTGGAATTGATGGTAGTTGTTCTTGTCGAGCAGCACGATCTGGTAAAGCCCGGTGCGTACCAGCCGCTGGGCCAGCGTTAGGCCGGCAAAGCCGCCGCCAACGATGACGATGCGTTTTTTGTCGGATTCGGGGATGTTGATCTTCATTGGGTGTTGGTTGACTGCCGCCCGGCGGCTGGTTCATCGGTTGATTAGGCCCATCCACCGAAGCTCTGGCGCAGGTGGGTTTATTGGGTTAGTCAATCAAAATAACATCAGCGGGGAGAAGAGGGTTTGTCTAAAGCCATAAAAGAAACTCACTTCCTACCCACCATCACAAACAACGGATAGTCCTTCCCTTCATGCTCGATGGCATGAAAAATATGAGAACGCACCGCCGTGAACCCCACCTTCTCCATCAGCAATTTCAGTTCCCGCTGGTCGAAGCCGTTGTGGCCGTCGAAGTCCGGAAATTCGGAGTGGAAGCTGCCGTCTTCCTGGTCCAGGTCGCCGATGCAGCAAAAGCCGCCGGTGTTCAGATGCTGGTGGAACACCCTGAGGATGCCTTCCGTGTCGTGAATGTGGTGTAAGGACATCAGGGTGTAAAGAATATCGAACCGTTTACCGAGGGGATTTTGCGACAGGTCTCGGCAGTAGGCCTTCATCTTATCCGCTTCCAGCTGTTCGATCTTCCGCCAGGCTTCCGCTATCATGCCTTCTGATACATCCACCAGGCTGATCTGCTCCAGCTCCTCAGTAAGGTACATGCTCAGCAGGCCGGTGGCGGCGCCGAAGTCCAGCCCCGTTTTCAGGTGATTGTTCCGTATTAGGGGAATGAGTTCTTCGGCAAAGGCCCGGGCCCGTTCCTGGCGGGCGGGGCTTTCGTCCCAGGTGGCGGCTGCTTCGTCAAATCGCATAGGGTACAGTTTTGATGAGCTGGAAAAATAATCATTTTAATCAACCAATCAACCAATCAACGAATCAATCATCCACGGTCTCTTCCAGGGGGAGATCGGTAACCAGAGAGCGGATGAAAAAGCGCAGGGAGATGAGTTTCATGATTGGTGTTGTTATCCTCGCCGCCCAATTTCTCCGATTTTCTGGAAGGGGGCAATGAGGATTGTCATCGGCTCCGCCTTCCGACTTCGCACTTTCGACTTCGCACTTCCTAAAACACCCTAACCCGATGTACCCCGGGATGATAAGGCTTCCGCAGCACCTCCAGTATTTTCTCATAGTACTCCGGCTTGTTGAGGAAATCCACCTGCTCGAGGTCGATGATGAGGATGGGCAGGTTTTCGTTGGACTTAAAATATTCGAAATAAGTATTTTGGATCTGCTGGAGATAGTCTGCGGAGATCTCCTGTTCGTATTCTCTGCCGCGGCGCCGGATGTTGGCCAGCAGGTTGTCTGCCGAGCGGTGCAGGTAGACCAGCAGGCCGGGCCTGGGAAATGAGGCGTTCAGGATATTGAAGAGGCGCTGGAAGAGGCGGTATTCCTCCTGGGAGAGGTTGTTGCGCGCGAAGAGCAGGGTCTTGAAGAAAATGTAGTCGGAAATGATGGATTGCTGGAAGAGGTCGCGCTGGGAAAGCTCGGCCTGCAGCTGTTTGTGGCGCTCCGTCATAAAGAAGAGTTCCACGGGAAAGGCGTAGCGTTCCGGGTTTTTGTAGAAATGGGGGAGAAAAGGGTTGTCGGCAAATTCCTCGAGAATAAGGCGGTAGCCGAAATCCCGGGCGAGCATTCGGCAGAGGGTTGTCTTTCCCGCGCCGATATTACCTTCCACCGCCATGAAGTTGTAGGGTAGGGGTTGATCTGACATAATTTTTCCGGGGCTTCTTTTTCAGGCCCTAATTTACAGCTTTTACGACCAATGTATCTTCAGAGGCCTCCTGAAGTTCACGGACCGTCTTTTTAAAAACCGGGTGTATTAGTTCGGGAGCGATCTCCAGCAGGGGCGTCAGCACAAAGTTGCGGTAGTGCAGGTAAGGGTGGGGAATGGTGAGCTCCGGGCTGTCGATAATGGCTTCATTGTAAAAGAGGATATCGATGTCGATCAGCCGTTCGCCCCATTTGATCTCCCGCACCCGCCCCATTCGCTTTTCGATCTCCTGTATCTTTTCCAATACTTCCGCAGGCGACAGCTCGGTATGTACCTCCAGGGCCTGGTTGAGAAAGTCAGGCTGTTCTGTAATACCCCAGGCCTTGGTTTTGTAAATGCGGGAGGACTGTACGATCTCGCCGATCTCCTGCCCGATCCACCGGTTAGCCTCTTCTAACAGCGCCTTGCGGTCTCCCAGGTTGGACCCGGTGTGTAAAAAAACTTTATTCATAGCACGTAAAGGTAAAGTAATCTTGTACTTGCAGCACAAATCTTTTCGGAAAAAGGCTTTCGCCTGCTTGGTGCCGGCATAGAGCTCCCCGGAACGCTACTGCTCAGACACCAGAGAAAACAACAGGAATGTGATTTCTGTTCCCAAAATTTGAAAAAACCGACCGTTCGGTTTATTTTTGTGGGCAAATGAAAGGACACTATGCCTAAATCGAAGCAAACCAAGCAGTATATTATCGAAGAAGCCGCAAAGATCTTCAACCTCAAGGGCTTCGCCGGCACCTCGATGGGAGATATCGTAAAGGCCACCGGCCTGTCCAAGGGCGGAGTATACGGTAATTTCGACAGTAAGGAAGACATTGCCCTGGCTGCTTTTAATCATGCCGTACAGTACGTTTCCCGGCAGGTGCGCGAACGCACCCACCGGATCAGCCATCCGTTGGACAAGCTCAAGGCAGTGGTTCATTTTTACAAAGAACGCATTCTGAACCCGCCCATCGAGGGAGGCTGCCCGATACAGAATACGGCAATAGATGCAGATGACAACAATATTGCCCTGCGGGAAAGTGTGATCGCTGCCCTCGACCAATGGCAGTTTCGGATTGCGGCCACCCTGGAAAGGGGAATGGAAGAAGGGCTGGTGAAGCCGGATACCAACCCGGCGGCCTTCGCCATCCGTTTCATCGGTACCCTGGAAGGAGGGATCATGCTTGCACAGCTTTATAAAGACGTTCGTTATTTCAATGCCATGGCCGAGCAATTGCTGCAAATGATAGAAGGCCTGCGCCCCGCCTCAAACGCTCAATAATTATGGAAGTCACCAGGAAGATCGAGTTTTTACAATCCGACTACGAAGACCCCGGGCAGGAAAAGCAGGTTTCTTATCCTCCCATCCTGAAACTGATACGTTTTCTTTTCGGCACACTGGGCTACGTCTTTCCGCGCCCTGCCGCCCGGCTGGCCTACCGCTTTTTTTCTACTCCCCGGGCCCGGGCGCGCCACAAAACCTCGGACAGCATTCTGGAGAGCGCCCGCATTTTCGAGTTTATGTACGGCAAACAGATCCTGAAGGGGTACGAATGGGGATATGGCGGCCGCACCATCCTGCTGGTGCACGGCTGGGAATCTCGGGGCACGGCCCTTCGCCACTTCGTCCCTTCCCTTCTGGAAAAAGGCTACCGGGTGGTGGCCTTTGACGGGCCGGCGCACGGCCATTCCGGCGGCAGGCGCA
>CAYVVK010000413.1:0-1684 GCA_964454855.1 uncultured Phaeodactylibacter sp.
ATTGACAGCTAAATCTACAACTTTTTGTAAACTTTATTTTTGGACAGTTACTTAGAAGCCTCTTCGTTAATGACTATGGAATTTTTATTAGATTTAAGTTGTTAACTCAGATAAATTGTAAATTGTCCGTATGATCCGAACTATAGTGAAAGTTGAAAAGAATACCTTGGTAATCAATCTACCTCCCGAATATGTAGGGAAGGAAATTGAGGTCATTGCTTTTTTACCTGAAGAGGCAGAACTTAAAAGTTTGTCTGAGCCCACACAGAAGACTTTTTCTGCTGTAACGCTTGACACAAGGGGATATAAGTTTAATCGGAAGGAAGCCAATGAAAGATAAATCGTTTATAGATACAAATATTCTTATATACTGCTATACCGATACAGAGCCAGATAAAAGACAAAAAGCATTATCTGTTGCCTCTAAAACCAGTGTAATCATCAGTACCCAGGTTTTAAAAGAGTTCATTAACACGCTACATAAAAAGTTTAAACTGGAGTGGAAAGATATCAAAAAAGCTGTAAGAGAGATTGTTCAAAACTTTCCAGTCTCAACTAATTCAGAAGAGACAATTGAGAAAGCATGTAATATTGCTGAAAGATATGGTTATTCCTTCTATGATAGTTTGATAATTGCAGCAGCAATGGAAAATAACTGTAGTACACTTTTCTCTGAAGATCTACAGGACCGGCAAAATATTGATGGTGAACTTACAATCGTCAACCCTTTATGATAGGAGGGAGTCTATTTATTCCTTTTTCCTAAGGATTAAGATAAAATCATCTCGCAGGCTGTTAGAGAAAAGGCTACCACTCTATGGAGATCAAAAAATTCCAGCACCAAATAAAATTTCCCCTTAAATTGCGGCCTTTTACAAAGGCTAATGACAAGATCCATCCAACCCACGCAGAGGAGCCTTATCCTCCTCTCCTTCGCTGCCATCTACTTCATCTGGGGCAGCACCTATCTGTTCAATTATTTTGCCATTCAGGACATTCCGCCCTTCCTGATGGCCGGCAGCCGCTTTCTGGTGGCCGGGGCCATACTGTATGCCTTCACCTGGGCGCGGGGAGCGGCGCACCCCAACCGGGAGCAGTGGGGCAATGCGGCCCGCATGGGCTTTCTGTTCCTCACCCTGGGCACGGGGGGCACGGTCTGGGCGGAGCAATGGGTAGATACCGGCATTGCGGCGCTGATCATCTCCTTTCAGCCGCTGATGGTGGTTTTCATGATGTGGGGGCTGTTTGCCAAGCGGCCCGGGCCGATGGTGCTGGCGGGCGTGGCACTGGGCGTGCTGGGCATGGCGCTATTGGTCAGCCAGCAGCGTTTTGTCACCGACCGGGACACCCTCATCGGCATGCTGGTGATCATCGGCAGTATGACGAGCTGGTGCTACGGCTCGGTGACCCTGAGCAAGGCCAAACTACCGGACAACCGCCTGCAGAGCTCCGCCATTCAGATGCTTATGGGTGGCGCCATTTTGCTGTGCCTGGCATTCATCAGCGGCGATTGGCAAGGTTTCGACCCTGGCCTGCTGAGCTGGAAAGCGGGGCTGTCGTGGGTTTTTCTGGTCATCTTCGGTTCGCTGCTGGCCTTTTCGGCCTTTACCTACCTGCTGCAGCACGTCAGCCCGGACAAGGTGGCCACTTCCAACTACGTCAACCCGGTAGTCGCCCTCTTCCT
>CAYVVK010000413.1:1694-6249 GCA_964454855.1 uncultured Phaeodactylibacter sp.
CCTGGGCTGGGCCTTCAACGGTGAGCTGATCACGCAGCAGTCTATACTGGCCGCCCTGCTCATGCTGGCGGGCGTCTTCTTTATTAATTCGAGATTACAGTCTAAAGGAAAGCCCCCGGTGGCGGGTAGTGGGAAGCGGCTGGCTGTTCGGTTGAGCCGGTAAGTGGGTTGATTGCCGCGAGGCGGCTAAAGCCCGCCCGGCGGCTGTTCTTGCTTTTCAGCCGGTTCAGGGCGGTGGAGATGGCGATTCGGCATAGCCAGGAACTCAGTTTGCATTCCCGCCGGAAGCCCGGCAGGGCGCGGTACATGCGTACATAAGTATCCTGCAGGCACTCTTCGATGTCTTCCTCCAGTTTGAAGTAACGGCTGATCACGGCCCGGAGCATGCGCTCGTGGCGTTCAACGATCACCGAGTAAGCGCCCTGGTTGCCATTGAGAGCCAGGTCGATCAGTACGTCATCGGAGAGGGTGTCGGGAGTAGCCTTAGGAGAAGAGGCTTTCATGGATATGGATTTCATAATTGGGTGAAATTTAATTATGCTTCAAAATTACTCCCAAAGGCCATTCCGGGAAACGGAGAATTCATACTTGTCGGGTTTCACTTCATACTTGTCACAGCTTCGCCACCCGCTCCAGAAAAGCGGCTTTGCGGCTGCGGGAAATGGGCACGTGATGGCCGTTCTTCATGATGGCCTCTCCGCCTTCGCCGCGCAGGTATTTTTTGATGTGGCCGAGATTGATGAGGTAGGAATGGTGCACCCTCAGGAAGCCGGTGTTGGACAGCAGTTCCTCCACCTCCCGGATGGGTTTGGACAGGAGCATCTGCCCGCCGTCCAGGAAATGGATCTGGGTGTAACTGCCCTCGCTCTGGCAGTAGACGATCTGTTCGACCTCCACGAAGTGCAGGCCTTCCAGGGTGGAAAGGGCGATGGTTTTAAGAGGTTCTCCCCCAATACGAGCGCGTTCCATGAGCTCAAACTGCGTCCAGTTGGGAGACTGCTGTTGAAGTTGCGCCTTTTTAATCGCTTCTATCAATTCTTCTGTATCGATGGGCTTGAGCAGATAGTCCAGGGCGCTGATCTTGATGGCGCGCAGAGCGTACTGGTTGTAGGCCGTAGTGAAGATGACCTGAAAGGAGATGGGGCGCACCCGCTCCAACAGGTCGAAACCGTTGAGGCGCGGCATTTCGATATCAAGGAAGAGCAGGTCGGGTGGGTTCTCTTTAATAAACTCGGCCGCCCGCTGTGGGTCGTTGAACTCCGCGACTACTTCCACCTCCGGGCAATGCTTGCCCAGCAGGGCAGCGAGGACCTCTGTGCAGTATAATTCATCGTCGACCAGTATGGCTTTCATAGGCGTATCTATTTTAGCGGCAGCGACAGCTTTACCTTGGTGCCGGCTGCTTTACCGTTTTCACTGAATAAGTCCTCAATCCGTAAGGTAGCTTCCGCCTCATAGATCTCATTGATGATCTCGATGCGTTCGGCAGTTACCTTCATGCCGTGCGACTTGTGCAGGGTAGCCGATTTGCTTTTCAGCTCCCGCGCCATTTTCCTGCCCACGCCATTATCTTCTACTTCGATATACAAGCGGTTCTCCCAGGGATATACCCTGACGATCAGCTGCCCCCCGCCACCTTCCCGGTGCATCAGGCCATGCCAGATGGCGTTCTCTACATAAGGCTGTATGAGCATAGGCGGCACTTCGATGCTGCTGGTATCAAGGTCGCTGGCGATTTCAATGCTGTACGAAAAACGCCCTACAAAACGCATGGCCTCCAGTTCCACATACAGGCGCAGGGCTTTCATCTCATCCCGCAGGGAGACGATGTCGGAGCGGGAATTGTCGAGCACCAGGCGAATGAGCCGGGAAAACTTGGTGAGGTAGGCAGAAGCCTCATCCGGTTCATTGCGCTGAATGAAGCGGTTGATGGAATTGAGGCAGTTGAACAGAAAGTGTGGGTTCATTTGGGAACGCAGGGCCGCCATCTCCACCTCTGCCAGTTTTTTGTTAAACTCTGTTTTCATTTGTTCTTCTCTTCGGACTTGTTTGATGCGAAAGCGGTAAGCGCCGACGCCCATTCCCACAAAAGCGGACAACAGCAGGGTGATGAACCAGGGCGTCCGCCAGAAAGGAGGCGCCACCGTGATCCCGAAGGATTGTACGCCACTGCTCCAAACGCCATCTTTGTTCTTTGCCTTTAGACAGAACCGATACCGGCCGGGTGGCACTTTAGTAAAATTAGCCTCCCTGACCCTGCCCGCTTCTATCCATTCTTCGTTAAGCCCTTCCAGTTTGTAGTAAAAGCTAGTGCTTTGGGAGTTAATTAATTGACAGGTAGTTGGTGTTATAATAGATTGATAACCCGGTGATTATTTCGACTGCCGACTGTCAACTATTTACTGCCGACTGCACTAGGGATGCGCTCTTTGGGAAATTCAGCGGCGATGGCCACGAAGACGGACTCGCGGCCGGCAGCGGGTGCAATACTGCCCTCCCCGGAGCTTACGGAAGCTCCGTTTCCTGACTGCGCCTTCCCAACGGCTACACCGTTTTTCTACTAAAAAAGCAGTTGGCAATAGCCGGAAAATGGTGGGATCTTGCAGGAAGGACAAAAAAAAGGCCGGCACGTTGTTCGTGCCGGCCCCAAAATAAACACCTAAAACCCTATTAACTATTCTTGGGAATAGCTGGTGCAACCAGGCCAAATTAGACGGTCAGAAAAAGACACCCTTAAAGCTTGATTTTCAGGGCTCTAATCTGCACCGCTAACTCGTTCTGCTGGCACCAGATACTATTCTGGTTTTTACTTGATCTCGATGGTTTTTGCGGCTTTTACTTTCGCTTCATCTTTCTTGGGAAGCGTGATCTTCAGTACGCCGTTCTCATAGTTGGCCTCGATGTCATCCGCTTTCACGCTTTCGGGAAGCTGGAACCTGCGGCTGAATGAGGTGTAGTTGAATTCACGGCGCATGAATTTGCCGTCCTCATCTTCTTCCGAATATTCCTTTCTCCGGTCGGCGGAGATATTCAGGGAGCCATTGTCTACATCTACTTTAAAGTCCTCTCTTTCGAGGCCCGGTGCAGCTATTTCAATGCGGAAGTTTGCATCCGTTTCAATGACGTTTACGGACGGATGGCTGGCTGAAAAGTCACCTCCGAAAAATTCGGAAAGGTCACGGTTAAAGAAATCATCGAAGAAATTCTTCGGTACCAGTGGATTATATCTCATCAGTTTCATAATAGTAATTCTTTTAAGTTAACAAATAGAATGGGGTAATGATTCGCTTTATTTGGCCAGGGCATTGTCAAAATCTGGACCTGCATTGACTTTTGTTGGCAGGCTTTACGCTTACTAATGCCATGGCTTATACTGTTTTATTTGTTTTTAATGATTGTCTAAGATCAATTTCACTATACCATATGCAATTGCCATTCCAAGCCATGAAAGAAGCAAAATTGGCTCAACCCGTTGCCAAAATGACAGCTAAAGGCGCATCTGCGCTGTCATTTTGGCAACGCGCCTTTTGCAACTGCTTTTCATTAAATTGAGCGCCAAATATCAAAGCATGTTTAAAGAACATATTTTCGAAGGAAAGACAGCCCTGGTCACCGGCGGAGGCAGCGGTATCGGCTTCGCCATCAGCCGGCAACTGCTGGAGTATGGTGCGGAGGTATTTATCGCTTCCCGCAAGCAGGAGCGGCTGAACAAGGCGCTGGAAGAGCTCAGCGCCATCGGCCCCTGTCATGCCTTTCAGCTGGACATCAGGGAGGAAGAGCGCATCGAAGAGCTGGCGGCCTTCATCCGGGAAAAGAGCGGCAAGCTCGACCTGCTGGTGAACAATGCCGGCGGCCAGTTCCCCTCCCCCGCCGAAGACATCAGCTCCAAGGGCTGGATGGCGGTAATCAACACCAACCTCAACGGCACCTGGTTCATGACACAGGCCATGGCCAAACACTTTTTCTTTCCCGCCCGCCAGGGCGCCATCGTCAACATCATCGTCGACCTGCACTGCGGTTTTCCGGGCATGGCGCATACCGGGGCCGCCCGCGCCGGCGTGGACAACCTCACCAAGTCACTGGCGGTGGAATGGGCTAACCGCGGCATCCGCATCAACAGCGTGGCGCCGGGCATCATCAAGTCTACCGGCCTGGAGAACTACCCGCCGGCCATGGTCGCGCAGCTGAGCAAAACCATCCCCATGAAACGCCTGGGCACTACCGATGAGGTGGCGGAACTGGTGCTCTTCCTCGCCCTCTCGCAGTACATTACCGGCGAGACGGTGTATATTGATGGAGGGTCCAGGCTTTGGGGGGATGTTTGGGAGATTGAGTGAAACGTCGGAACGTTTGAACGTTTGAACGTTTGAACGTTTGAAAGTCTAGACTTTATTCCCCAGGAAGTCCAGTATCTCTTCCACATACTTCCGGTTATTGGCCAGGCGGGGCACCTTGTGCTGGCCGCCGAGTTTGCCGCGGGCGCGCATCCAGGCGTGGAAGGTGCCGGGAGGCAGGGGGTGGAGGCGCAGCTGCTGCAGGGCGATGTTTTTGGTGC
>CAYVVK010000414.1:0-1054 GCA_964454855.1 uncultured Phaeodactylibacter sp.
GGGCCTTACGGCAACTTTCGGGCAGCAGGCTTGCCCACCCGCTTCTGGCAGGGCTGGCCAGCCGCATGTTGTTCGACAAGTCGGTGCATACCGCCGATGAGGCCGCCCGGCAAATGCGCTTCGCTCTCTCCTCCGCCAGAGAAGCACAGGATGGCGCCCTCTGGCTGGAGGGTTTTCTCTACGGCAGCGGCCTTTTGCTCATCCATGTACCGGAACTGTGGGCCATCCTGGATGAATGGGTGGCCGAAATACCGGAATATCACTTCAACGAAATACTCCCCCTGCTGCGGCGGGCATTTTCCAACTTTTCCGCTCCGGAAAGGGAAAAGATGCTGAGCATCGCCCGGCACATACTACCCGAAAAGGCAGAAAGCAAGCCGGCGGCGGCCCCATTCGACCAAAAGCGGGCCAAGGCCGTACTGCCTACGCTGAAACTGCTTTTGGGCCTGGAGGAAAGTTAAAGAGAATTTAACGCCGGCTTAATTTTCAGTTAAGGCCTATTGGTGACATTTGCAATGAACCCGAGAGAAACACCCGACAACCCAGAATTTATTTCTTGCTGTAATCTTCTCTCACGATGCTAATCTTTCCTGCAATCTAAAGTCGCTTTCCAGCCAGTGTTGTATCGCCCGTTACGACGCTGGCTTCTTTTTTTCGGGAGAATTGTTAATCCAGGCTTAATGACAAATTAAAGTTCAGTTCATAATAAAAAAAGACCTTAGCGCTGCATTTTAAATTGTATCCTATACTGTAGCCCTATAAATGTTTCTTTGTCGGCTATGCGATCCATGCATAGCCTTTTTTTTTGCTTACTCTTCTTCCTCCGGCTCCTTACTCTCTTCCAGCCAGAAGTTGTTGAATCCCAGGCCTACGGTAATGTTCAGCTTTTGCAGGTTGAGCAATTCCAGCAGGGCCAGGAAGGTGACGATGGCGTGGATGCGGTTTCGGCAGTGGTTGAAGACATCCTGGAAGTTGGCCCGCTGCCCGTTGCGCACCTGAGCGATAATATGCTCCTGTTGTTCTTCGATGGTGTAGCTGAACTGTACGATCTGGT
>CAYVVK010000414.1:1064-6245 GCA_964454855.1 uncultured Phaeodactylibacter sp.
GGCGTACTCGAAGCGCTCCATAGCCCGCTCGAAGGCACGCAGCAGCTTGAAGAGGGTGACGGACTCCAGCTCGGCATCCACCAGTGCTTTATTGGCGATGCGCTGCAGCTCGCGGGAGACGTTGCCGCGGTAAGATCTTTTGGAGCGCTGCTCCTCCATCTGGCGCATCTCTTCCAGCACGCTCTTGTAGCGCTTGTATTCCAGGAGGCGTTGTACGAGTTCCTCGCGGGGGTCGATCTCGTTCCCTTCCTCATCCACCGGCTTGCGGGGCAGCAGCATTTTCGCCTTGATACGGCAGAGGGTGGCCGCCACCAGGATAAACTCGCTGGCCAGGTCGATATTCATCTCCTCCATCTGGCGTATATAGACGAGAAAGTCATCCGTAATCTTGGCGATGGGGATGTCGTAGATATCGAGCTCATCCCGCTCGATGAAGAAGAGGAGCAGGTCGAAAGGGCCCTCGAACTGAGGCAGTTTGATGGTATATGATGCATCCATTTTACAAAAATACTCAAAAGACACTAACTTCGCTACATGGCAACCAAAGGTAAACTCTATCTCATTCCCGCTCCCTTAGGGGAAGATGCGGCACATACGCTTCCGCAGTACGTAATCGACATACTCCACCGGCTCGACCTGTTCATCGCCGAGCGCGCCAAAACGGCCCGCCGGTTTATCAAGGCGACCGATCCGGTAAAGCCCTTCGACGCCCTCACCTTTTACGAGCTCAATAAACATACCCCTCCCGAAGAGCGCGCCCGCTTCCTCGAAGATGCCGAGGCCGGCCGGGACATGGGGCTGCTCTCCGAGGCCGGCTGCCCGGGCGTGGCCGACCCCGGCGCTTTTATCGTCGATATGGCACATGCCAAAGGTATAGAAGTAGTTCCCCTCGTCGGGCCGTCTTCCATCCTCCTGGCCCTTATGGCATCAGGTATGAACGGGCAAAACTTCTGCTTCCACGGCTACCTGCCGCCCCGCAAACCTGAGCTGGCTAATGAGCTGAAGTTTTTGGAACGGCGCGTCTTTAAGCATAAACAGACACAGATCTTCATCGAAACCCCCTACCGCAATATGAGCCTGATCGAGGAGGCCATCAATACCCTTTCCCCGGATATGAAATTCTGTATCGCCGCCAACCTGACGCTGCCCAACGAATACATTCGCAGCATGCCCATTCGCGACTGGAGAGAGGAAAAAATACCGGATTTACACAAGCAGCCGGCTATTTTTCTGATCGGCAGATGATACAGCTTTGTTACTTCCCAGCTCTGGCACCGTCCTAAAAAAAAAGTTAGTTTAAAAACCAAACTAAGCAAACTAATTTTGGCGGGCGGGCGTTATTACTGTCAACAAAAGAAGAATCGTTCGCCAACATTCGGTTTGACTGATTAAAGTTTCAATTATGACTACACTTGCCGTCGCTGAAGAAAAACTGGCCCAAAAGGGTTTTCTGGACCTGGAAGTAGACCCCACGCTCGACCTATTTGCAGAGATCGAAAAACTAAAGCGGGAGAAGAACGCCATCATCCTGGCGCACTACTACCAGGAAGCCGACATACAGGATATCGCCGACTACATAGGTGACAGCCTCGGCCTGTCACAGCAGGCCGCCGCCACGGATGCGGACATTATCGTATTCGCCGGAGTGCACTTCATGGCCGAGACGGCCAAGATGCTCTCCCCGCAGAAAAAAGTCCTCCTTCCCGACCTCAAGGCCGGCTGCTCTCTGGCGGATTCCTGCCCGCCGCCGCTGTTCCGCAAATTCAAGGAAAAGTACCCGGATCATGTGGTGGTGAGTTACATCAACTGCACGGCAGAGCTAAAGACGCTCACCGACATCTGCTGTACCTCCACCAACGCCGTGCAGATCATCGAGAGCATCCCCAAAGATCAGCCCATCATCTTCGCACCGGATGTCAACCTGGGCAGATACCTTATTAAAAAGACGGGCCGCGACATGGTGCTCTGGAACGGCGCCTGCATGGTGCACGAGATCTTTTCCAACGAGAAGATCACCAAACTGATGATGCGCCATCCCGACGCCAAATTCATCGCCCATCCGGAATGCGAAGAACACATCCTGGAAAAGGCCGACTACATCGGCTCTACCACCGGCCTGCTGAATTACACCAAAAGGAGCGAGGCGGATACGTTCATTGTAGCCACGGAGACCGGCATCATCCATCAGATGCAGAAGGCCTCTCCGCACAAAACCTTCATACCCGCTCCGCCCAATAATACCTGTGCCTGCAATGAGTGCCCGCACATGAAGCGCAACACCCTGGAAAAACTCTACCTCTGCATGAAGTACGAGCAGCCGGAGATCAACCTGCCGGAATGGGTCATCGAACAAGGCCGCGCTTCCATCGACCGCATGCTGGAGATCTCTGCCAAAGCCGGACTGTAGGCCAGTGTCAAAATATTCTTGAACTTCCCCGGCAGCGATGCCCGCCTGCCGGGAAAGCACTTTCTTTTTTGTCGCCCACTCCATCCCCTTCCTTTCTCAGCCCCCTTTACCTCGCCAAAGCGCAATAATAATAACCTTCCCGGCCTTATATTTTTAAAAAAATTTCACCATTGCCATTTGGCGCCAATTTTTATTTTTATACTGCTTTTAATTTTATAGATTTAATTGCTAACTTTAAGTGTATACACTTCGCTTCACCAAAAGCCACCTATGCACCTCAAAGGGACTCACACATTCAATGCTCCGGCGGATCAGCTTTGGGCCAAGCTGATGGACGCCGATACCCTGGCACGCATCACTCCCGGCGTTTCCAAACTGGAAGAAATTGAAAAAGACAAGTACAAGGCCATCGCGCAAGTGAAGATGGGGCCCGTCAGCGGTTCCTTTTCCGGTAATCTGGACGTGAATGATAAGGACGAGCCTCACAGTTTTGTACTCAATATCAAGCAGAAAAGCAAGATCGGTAATGTAGCCGCCGATGTGAAGATATCGCTCAACTCCATCACAGAAGAAGAGACCGAACTGTCTTTCGACGGAGAGGCCAAACTCTCCGGCCTGCTGGCCCGTACCGGCCAGCGCGTAATGACCGGGGTGGCCAATACTTTAAGCAAACAATTCTTCAAAGCGCTGGAGGACGAACTGGAAAACTCCTCCGGCCAGACGGCCTGATGCCGGCAGAATGACATTTGCGTATTTGCGAATGCACTATTGTCATTCCGGGCCAATAAGAATCAAGCAAATAGGCTTCTTTGATGTAGCAGGTTTCCACAAAGAGCTGGGATATTATTTTTTATTTTATATATGCATTAAATAACATAAGTTTCGGATAAGTGCGAGCAGCTGCCAGCAAGTGTGGATCATCCTTCTTCAAGGGCAGTTTTTAACGCTTCGTGTTCAATAAGCCCGAAGGCAAAGCACTAAGGCTAAGCCCCGGGATGATCCGCAACTTGAATTAAACATATTCTTCATAAACCATTAAAGAAAGAAGTTCTTATGGCAACACAAATTCAGGTAACGGTCAATGGCAAAACGCACCGCCATGAAGTGGACCCCCGCCTGCTACTCGTTCAGTATCTCCGCGATGTGCTCGAGCTGACGGGAACGCACGTGGGCTGTGACACCAGCAACTGCGGCAGCTGCACCATACTGGTAGAAGGCAAAGCGGTGAAGTCCTGCACCATGCTGGCCGTTCAGGCTGATGGATTGGAAGTCACCACTATAGAGGGCATGTCCCAGAACGGCGAACTGCACCCCCTGCAGGAAGGCTTTCGCGAAGAGCACGGCCTGCAGTGCGGTTTCTGCACGCCAGGCATGATCATGGCAGCTGCCGACCTGCTGCACCACAATTCAAACCCTACCGAGCGGGAAATTCGCGAAGCCCTGGAAGGCAACTTCTGCCGTTGCACGGGCTACCACAACATCGTGAAGTCCATTCAGTATGCCGCAAAAAAGATTAGTAAACCCGAAAAAGTAACTGCCTGATGACCAATTATATAGGAAAAGCCGTCAAGCGCGTTGAAGACAAGCGCTTCCTCACCGGCAAGGGGCGCTATACCGACGACATCAAACTGCCCGGAATGACGCACGCCTACATCGTGCGCAGCCCTTACGCCCACGCCAAAATAGTAAGCGTCGACACCTCCGCGGCAGAGGCCATGGAGGGCGTCGTTAAAGTGTTTACCGGAAAAGATATCGCCGAAGCCAACATCAACGGCATCCCCTGCGGATGGCAGGTGAATTTCAAGAATGGCGACACGATGAAAGAACCGCCGCACCCGCTGCTCGTATCCGATAAAGCCCGGTATATGGGAGATGGCGTGGCCGTGGTGATCGCCGATAGCAAAGAGATAGCCCGCGATGCCGGCGACAAAGTTGATGTGGAATACGAAGAACTTCCCGCCGTCGCCAATGCCAAAAAGGCGACCGGAAAGGGAGCGCCCCTGGTGCACGACGACGCGCCCAACAACCTGAGCTTCGACTGGGAACTTGGCAACCCGAAGGAAGAAGTGGATGAAGCCATGAGCAAAGCCCACCATATCACTACCCTCGAATTTACCAACCAAAGGGTAATACCCAACGCCATCGAGCCGCGCTCAGCCATCGGCCATTACGAAGAGGCCGGCGATAAATATACCTTATATACGACCTCCCAAAATCCGCACCTCACCCGCCTGCTGCTGGCGGCCTTCACCCTGGGTATTCCGGAACACCGCGTAAGGGTAGTAGCACCCGACGTGGGGGGCGGCTTCGGCAGCAAAATATTCCACTACGCGGAAGAAGCCTTGATGATATGGTGCTCCAAACAACTCAAACGCCCTGTGAAATGGACTTCCGACCGCAGCGAGGCCTTCATGACCGACGCCCACGGCCGCGACCACATCACCAAGGCGGAAATGGGCTTCGACAAAGACGGCAATGTGCTCGGCCTACGCGTAAAGACCTACGCCAACCTGGGGGCCTATCTCTCTACCTTTGCTCCCTGTGTGCCAACCTGGCTGCACGGCACCCTGCTGCAGGGCTTGTATACTACACCAAAGATCCACGTGCACGTCGATGGGGTATTCACCCACACCACTCCGGTAGATGCCTACCGCGGCGCCGGCCGCCCGGAAGCCACCTACCTGCTGGAACGCCTGATGGATACCGCCGCCCTGGAAATGAACATGGACCCGGCGGAACTGCGCCTGAAGAACTTCATCCCTCCCTTCGACGGG
>CAYVVK010000415.1:0-5654 GCA_964454855.1 uncultured Phaeodactylibacter sp.
ATAACACCAACTACCTGTCAATTAATTCACTCCCAAAGCACTAGATCTAAAAAATGAAGGTAACCAATGTCCATAGCAGAGTAATACCTCAACCCGTTGCCAAAGTTGCCGCACTTCTGGCCACTTTAGCCGGCGAGCACGATAAGGTATGGCCCATGGAACATTGGCCGCGTATGAAACTGGACAAAGGCCTGGTGGCAGGCTCAAAAGGAGGGCACGGGCCGATCCGCTATACCGTCAGCAAATTTGAGCCGGGGCGCATCGCCCGGTTCGAGTTTTCGGGCCCGAAGGGTTTCCTCGGCCACCACCGCTTTGAACTCAGCGCGTTGGGAGAGGATAGAACCGAGCTGAAGCACGTCATCGAGATGAAAACCAGTGGGATTGGAACTATTTCCTGGAGCCTGGCCTACCGCTGGCTGCACGACGCCCTGGTGGAGGACGCCCTGGATAAGGTGGAGAACCACTTTTCGAAGAAAAAGAAAAAGACGGAGTGGAGTCTTTGGGTGAAGGTGCTGCGCTGGAGCGTATCACCTCGCCGGCTCTGGCGAAACTAAAGCTTGTTCCCGGGCGGGGAAAAAGCCATCTTGCCTGGACAGGCAATCCATTCAATATGAAAGAACGCTCATCTCGTCCGGCTCCTAAGGTAAATCCAGCAAAATGATAAAGTTTACTAATGGTATCTGGTTCTGGGTCGTCGGGCTTCTTTTAGCCGTCCTGTTTTTCATTTGGCAGCGGTTCTCCCATCAGCCGGAGGAAGAGAATGCCTCTCCCCTGAAAAGTGGGAAAGAAGCAGAAGCCCAAACCCTGATCTGCGGCATCTACGGCCATCCCCAGCCTCTCTGGGACAAAGGCCATACCCTGCCCGGACTGGGCGTCAACGCCGTCTTCGCCCACAGCGGCTCCATCGACTCCGCCATGATCGCCCGCGCCCGGGCGGAAGGCGCACAGGTATTCTCCGAATTCGCTACCCTGAATGGCAAGGGCTATGTGGAAGAGCATCCTGAAGCCTGGGCCATTAACGATAAAGGGGAGCGGGTAGAAGCCGCCTCCTGGTTCATGGGCGTATGCCCCACCGAACCGGGCTTCCGCCGGTACCGCTTCGGCCAGCTGCGGGAACTGCTCACTGCTCACGCGCTGGATGGCGTCTGGATGGACTACGTGCACTGGCACGCCCAATTCGAAGAGCCGGAGCCTATCCTTCCCGAAACCTGTTTTAACACCTTCTGCCTGCAGCGTTTTTCTAAAGATACCGGCATCGATATTCCGGAAGGCACTACCGCCGAAAAGGCCCGATGGATACTAGTGCAGTCGGCAGTAAATAGTTGACAGTCGGCAGTCGAAATAATCAACGGGTTATCAATCTATTATAACACCAACTACCTGTCAATTAATTAACTCCCAAAGCACTAGGTAATCAGGAAACGGCCTGGCGCGGCTGGCGCTGTGCCATCATCCGGGAATGGACGGTGGAGATGAGGAAGATTGTCAAAGATATCCGCCCCGATGCCCTGCTTGGCCTCTATCACTGCCCCTGGACGGACGAGGCGTTCAATGGCGCCCGCCGCCGCATCCTCGGCCTGGACTACGAGTTGCTGAGCGGCCCCGTCGATGTGTTCTCTCCTATGGTGTACCACGAGCGCATGGGCCGGGCGCCGGCCTGGGTGGAGGAAAACATCAACTGGTGGTGCGGAAAGCTGGAGGGGGAGGCGGAAGTATGGCCCATTGTGCAGGCCTATAATGGTACCGCCGGTGTTTCCGCCGAGGAATTTGAAACGGTACTGAAGGGTGGCATGGCTGGCTGCTCAAGTGGCGTGATGATGTTCACCGCACGGGCCCTGGCGGAGGCGGAGGCGAAGGTGGAGGTGGTCAGGCGGGTGTATGGAGAATAGCCTGCGCTGATACGACATGCCATGTGATCCGCAAAAGCACTAATTTTGTACTTTCAATGGCATCTTAAAAAAATAGTCAACAGTAAGCATGAGCCATGCAAAACAATACCTGATATTCGACACCGAAACCACGGGCATGCCCCGCAACTGGCGCGCTCCCGTCTCCATGGTGAGCAACTGGCCGCGGGTGGTGCAGCTGGCCTGGATACTGATCGACGAGGCCGGTAATGAGATCGAAAAGGAAGACAAAATCATCCGGCCGGAAGGATATACCATTCCGGTGGCTGCCACCGCCATTCACGGCATTACTACGGAGCGGGCCCTTCGGGAAGGCGTAGAGCTGAAGCTCGCCCTCGAAGCCTTCGAAGCCGCCCTCTCGCAAACCGATACCCTCGTGGCCCACAACATCGATTTTGACTACCGGGTGCTCGGCGCTGAATTCTACCGCCTGAAACGCGCCAACCCGCTGGATGATTACGATCACATCTGCACCATGAAGGAGAGCACCGATTTCTGTGCTCTTCCCGGCAAGTACGGCTTCAAATGGCCTTCCCTCTCGGAACTGCACCGGACGATCTATAAACGGGATTTTGCAGACGCCCACAATGCCATGATCGACGTGGAGGTGTGTAAGAACTGTTTCCTTGAGCTGCGCAAGCGGGGGTGGATCGATCTATAAGAGTTCGTTTGCCCTTGAGCCGATTAGACGATCATTTTTCTTTTCTTTGCTTTCAAATCAAAACAGAGCAATGAAAAACCAAAGGAAGATCGCTCTCATTGTCGGCATTGGTTACCTGGCTCATCGGCCTGCTCTTCTTCGGGGTGCACCTGCTGGCGCTGGGTGCGCTGGCGCTGCAATCCGGACGTATTCCCAAATTCATCGCCTACCTGTTATTCCTCGCCGGCCTCGGCTACCTGGTGGACAGCTTTGCGCAGTTTATGCTGCCCAATTACCTTGATTACCAGAACCTGTTTGCGTTGATCGTTGTCGTTCCCGGCCTGATAGGGGAGCTGTCCTTTACGATATGGCTGCTGGCGAAGGGCGGCCGTTCGTGAGGCGACAACTTGGAGTTGTCTCCTCACTTAAAAAACCCTTTCTGGGCCCTAAGGCTATGATATCCGTTTTTCTGTAGTACTTGTTCGATTTGCCGGGCCGGGAGGAGATTGGAACGCGGATGACACGGATCCGCCTTCGGCGAATACGCAGATCTTCACGGATTTCCGTAGAAGCTAGGCCTTGACTCCTCGACGTCAGGACATCTCGACTCCTGGCCCGCCATAACTCTGGTATCACTTTTTTGTGCGTTAATAAAATATTTTCACCTTTTTGTGTATCTTGGCGGAAGATCCAACTTGCGCTGACACCTATTCCATGCTTCCCAAGGCATGAAGGATGTAAACAAACCCCCGTTTATATGAAATTAATGCGCAAGAACGAGCATCAGCCCGACGGCTTTTTGAAGCCTATGGAAAACATTCCTTCCAGGCCATCTTTCAATTTCCTGGCCCTGCTGCTGGCCTTACTGGCCATTGGCGTGGCCCTCTATTGGATGATGAAAAGAGGCTATCAGGACGGCGCCATCACCATCGAGGAGATCGAGAAGTCACTCGACCCTCAGGAACTGGAGTCCTACAGAGCCGCTCAGAAGGAAGTGGACGATAAGTTTGAATACTGTGTACAGTACATTCTGTACGCTCTGGAGGATGGAAAATACCAATGCCTGAGTTGTCCGCCGGGTATTCCTTTTGTAACTTTAAAAGAAGATGAAATTTGGTATATTGGTCATACTTGCCAGGAACACGATGACCGGCATTCTAAAGCATTCCGGAAAAAACATAATGTGGAAATGCGTTTAAATTACATTGGGCCAAAGGCAGAGTGTCATAGGATAGAACTCAAATTGATTAGGGGATATAGATACCTTCCGGAGAGTTTAAAGCCAGAAATTAAACTTACACTTCCACCGTTTAACCGGACCGATAAATACTAATATCATGAAACAAACCGATTTTTTCTTTTCCGCCGTAGTAGACATGGTGGATCATCCCTACAAAGGCCCCGTCAAAGAAGCTGCCCATGCAGTATACAGAGCCTGCAAAGCCATCAACCAACCCAAAAAATACGGCTCCGCCATAGAGTCCATTATCATCGACGCCATCCTGCAGGATTACAACAGCAAGATCCACAAGCCGTCGGTGCGCTACCTGCGCAAGAAAAAAGCCGTGGAAGCCGGCCTGCTGGTGGACCTCGACGAAATGCTGAACAGCGACTTCCTGGAAGCGGTGGAGCTCTACAAGCAACTGATCTTCGAGGTGCTGGCCCGGATAGAAGGCCGGGTAGGGGAGTATGACTTCGAAGGGCTGAAGCGGGATCTGGAACGGGCCATAGAAGAAGAAGTGAAAGTGGCTGAGTAATCAGCCTTCCCTTGTTTTTTTTTACCGGGCGGGGTTTGTATTTATCCCCAAAAACACCGAATTTGAACCGGAATTTACGCCCAATGCCAGCTCTTTAGAACGCCCAATTGCAGTACACCGGCAACCAATCCTGATGGATCGATGATAAACAGTAAAGCTGCTATTGCAACCCTAATAAAAAGAGTGATGGCCACAATCGCAATCCTGCTAATTTGTATCGTGGGGCTTATGCTGGCATTGAGCCCCGGCAAACCCAAACCCTACACCGATCAGAACGGCAAACCCCTCGCCGGAAGCCTCTCGGAAAAGGTTTTCCTCGACATCGGAGGGCTGAGGCAGGGCATGTTCATCAAAAGCAAGGATACCACCAACCCGGCCTTGCTTTTACTGCACGGAGGCATACCGTTTTATTTTCTCGGCCAAAAATACCCCACCGGCCTTGACAACCATTTCACCGTCGTTTGGTGGGAACAACGTGGCTCGGGCCTGTCTTTTAGCCCCGATATACCCCCGGAAACCCTGACTCTGGAGCAGATGATCAATGATGCCCTGGAAGTGACGGATTACCTGCGCGCCCGCTTCGGGCAGGACAAGCTCTACCTCATGGCGCATTCGGGGGGCACCTTTATCGGCATACAACTGGCTACCCGGGCCCCTGAAAGGTACCACGCTTACATCGGCGTTGCCCAGATCGTGGACCAGCTGCAGTCGGAACGGCTGGCCCGCGACTATATGATCGGGCAATACCAGGAAAGGGGAAACGAAAAAATGGTGAAACAACTTACGGCCGCCTCACTCACCGAAGGCACCCCCGATACCTACCTCAAAGTACGGGACAAGGCCATGCACGAGCTCGGCATCGGCACCATGCATGAGATGAAGTCTGTGATCAGCGGCATCTTTCTGCCTTCTCTGGCTTGCCGGGACTATACCCTTGCGGAAAAGGCCAGGCTGTGGCGGGGCAAATTCCACTCCGGGGTGAGTTCCCTCTGGAATGAAATACTGGCCACCAACCTGATGGATGAGGTGCCCGAACTGCATATTCCCGTTTACCTGTTCGTTGGTAAATACGATTACACCGTGTCCACTACCCTCACCAGGGAATACTTCGAGCATTTAAAGGCCCCGCTGAAGGGGTTCTATACCTTTGAAAAGTCGGCGCACAGCCCGATCTTCGAAGAGCCCGAAAAGGTGCAGCGCATCATCCGGGAGGATGTATTGAGGGGAGGGAATGAGCTGGCGGATCTGAGGTGAGGGGTTGAGTTCTCCGTGGCCCGATCATCCTGGCCTGCCCTTCCGAAGCTCTAGCGAAGGAGGGATCGCAGGCCGGCTGTTTATAGGGCCGCAAAG
>CAYVVK010000415.1:5664-6221 GCA_964454855.1 uncultured Phaeodactylibacter sp.
CCAGCCAGGGCTTAGTGGCAAAATCCCCCCACCTTGCTGATTTTCTCCCAAAAGATATAGAAATTGGGGAAAAAGAATAATCCTTATGGCGGCATCCACGGCAACATATGAAAATAATCGAAGTCTATGAAAAGTCCAGATAAGCCAGACAAATCGCATATAGTCAGCGTTCTTGAGCAAAAGAAGGGGAAGGTTGGCTTACAAAATTTTGCTTTAGGAGGCAAATCATCATGATGCTCAATAGTTACAATTAAAAAACGTAAGTGTTGATCAGCTTTTAAAAAGATATAGGGTTGAAGATCTACATTATGATGACTATTTTATTGTTAGAGATTTGAAGAAACTCGAACAAATTAGAGAAGCCATAAAGAGTGGACGTATAACTCGAGAAGAGGCAATTTGGTTTCTATGTCGATAATGCGTGCAATCATAAAGCGCCAAAGTGAGGCGGAGCGCGGCGAGGGCCCTAGCGTGAGTTTACTACGGCGCTCCGAAAATAGGAGTTCAACTCGCTGAATGTCAGATTGTTACAGCGGTTTCAGTTGTATATACTAACG
>CAYVVK010000416.1:0-6199 GCA_964454855.1 uncultured Phaeodactylibacter sp.
CCAGGTAGGCAGGGATTCTTCCGGCCATGCCAAACTTCCTTTACAGCAAGAGCACAGCCACTTGAAAGCGGCGCTACCGGGGCGCCGCCTGCCTGCCGATACCGCCAGCTAATCTTTATACACATCCTGAAAGGAGTCGATTTGTCCAGCCAGGCGCCAGCCTTGCAATGCATTTAGAAACCGCCGCCATCCCCACCGCATGGTCTTAGGGCCAGGTGGGGATTGGCTACTATAGCCACTCCAACCGCCGAGCCTTGCTACTGCCCAAGCCAAGCGAGCCAAGCAATCAGGCGGGTGAGGGTTCTGTTGCTTTTTCGTTTTTCCTTCCAGCGAACCAATTAACGCCTCCAGGAATAAGATATCTTCTCCGTCCAGGATAGTTGTTATGGGTTGCCCAAAGGCATTATCCCTGTCTTTTATCAACTGAAGGATATGCAAGGCTGCTTGTAAAGCCAGCAACACCAATTTTTTAAGGGCTATGCCGCTTTCCAACTGCGCCGCTTCGGTATCTAACCCTTTTGTTTTGACTAGGCTAAATAGTTCTTCGATGCTCCAGCGGCTCTTATATGCCTGTATGCACCTCAGGGCTTGTTCGGCCTTAGAAACCTCCAAGTCTGTCCATAGGCACCAATGGACAGGCTCCTCACCGGACGGAACTGTTTCAGGCAATTCTTTGACTTGAACCAATGTCAGTGGTAATCGATCCGGGCCTTGTGCCTTAGTCCTATCTTTAGGCCGGGCAATCGAAAGCCTTTCATAATAAAGAGCGAACTTAGCTTTGCGTGCTAAGCGCTTTGCTTGCCTTGGCAGTTCTATTTCTATCACTGCTTTTGGCCGCCGGCTTTCCAAATACGGCCAGAGGTTTTTCTTCTTGCCTTCTTGGGTATAGATGCTCCGGTTTCTATTAGTTCGGATTATAATATGTTCATTTTCGGGCAATGGCCGTACAAAAAGCTCATAGATATCGGCTTCTCTATCCATTATATGATAGCGTTGGCCCTGGTGGCCCGCAAGGGGCCCCCGGCTTAATTCCATGCCCTCAATCCAACGGTAAGAAGACTTCTCTTCAATAGGTTGCCTCTTATAGTTCCTTTCCTGTTGGCTCGGTTCACCCAGGCGCCTATTCCACAAATGAATATGCCCATAGCCTAATGGAAAATTACTATGTGCTCCAACAACTAAGCAAGGATGCATGAAGAAGCCCAACTCCCTAAGCGTATTATTCTTCCATAAAGGGCCTAAATCCGGATCATCTTCCTTAAGCCTGCCTCGATGTTTCACTGCATTGAAGTCAGAGGTATCTTGAATCAGGTATAAATCCTCTTTCTTATATGCATCTCTATACCAGGAATAGCATATAGCCTGACTAATATCTTCCAGGCTGGCTCGGCTATTGTGAAAAAAACGGCTCATCCCTATTCGTTCTTTATGTTGGCTGCTCAATCGGTGGGGCACAGCACTGGTACTTTGTACCATCCCCTTGAGGATCAAGCCCCCCTTTTTGACAGCCTCAAATCCTTGAGCTGCCCATCGAAAAGGTCGTCGCGTACTACCATACTCTTTTTTTAAATCAAAGCTACTTTTTTTTGTGTATAAAGATTACCTGCCGGTGAGGCAGGCAGGTGGGGAAGTTATTCTTCTCTGGGCCCTAAACAACTTCCTGTGATGAAAACTACACCACACCTCCTTTGCCTTCCGGCAAAACTGGCGGGGCAATTACTGATCATGGTACTGCTTTGTTTCTATTCGCCCGGCCTTTACGCCCAGCACAAGCTGGTACTCTACCAGATGCAATCCATCCCTCAGTCTTACGAACTCAACCCCGGCCGTACTGGAGAAAACCAACCGCTGGTGGTGGGAGGTGCGCTGTAATGGGCGACTGGGCTATGTCAAGGCGCAATTGCTCAAATCTATTTAGGTGGGGCTGAACCCTTCCCACCGGCCGTTTGTTGCCTGAAGACAGCTATTGAATTATGCCTGCACAAGCGACAACCGGAATCGTTATTCTGGCCGCCGGCGCTTCTACACGCATGGGCCGGCCCAAGCAGCTTCTGCGCTTCCGCGGCGAGAGTATGATACAGCGCAGCCTGCGCACCGCGCTGAAGACGCCCTTCCGCCCTGTGGTGGTGGTGCTGGGGGCTTTTGCGGAAGAAATAGAGCCTGAGCTGGAAGGGTATGAGGCAGAGGTAGTGTACAACAGTAGTTGGAAATCCGGCATGGGCGGCTCAGTAGCGGTTGGCCTGGAAGGTTTGCTGCGGCAGGAGCCCCGCCTGGAAAGCGCCCTTTTCCTCCTGGTTGACCAGCCTTACCTGAAGCCGGCTCAGCTGATCAGAATGGCAGAAGCCCTGGAAGGCACAGATAAGCCGGGCGTGGTGTCTGCCTATGGCGATACGCTGGGCGTGCCCGCCCTTTTCCGCAGGGCGCTCTTTCCCGAACTGCTGCAACTTCAGGGCCAAAAGGGCGCCAAGCCTCTCATTGAAAAATACCGGCCGGCACTGCTGGCCCTTCCCTTCCCTCAGGGTAAGGCCGACCTGGATACGCCTGAAGACTGGCGTACCTTTCTGAAAGACAACTCCTGAGCAGGTGGAAAAAACAAAAATCGCCTGCGCTTCATCTCTTTTTGTTACAATATTGGGAATTTCCTTTTCCGAGCCTCTGAATGACCGCAGATGAAATGTTGGACAAAATAAAGTTTTGAATTTATGGGCGATATTTAGCCCATGGATAAGCGGTTTTGTCGGCCATCCTCCTTTCTTCATCCGTAATATAGCCCGTAAATCCTTTGTTTTCAGCCGTTCGTCGAATAACGGGAAACAGCCATCCGCAAAATGGTGAAAACTGTGGAAACTTTTAAACCAGATATTGTTTCCTGTGTTCTACGCCTGTATTTTTGCAGAGCGTTCTTCAAGGCCAGGAGAGCGATATAAACAGGAAACAGCATAATGGAGATAAAACAGCAGGTACTTAAAAAGTCCTTTGAGCTTTTTATGCGCTACGGGATTAAAAGTGTCACTATGGACGATATCGCCCGGGAACTGGGTATTTCCAAAAAGACGCTTTACCAGTACGTGGACAATAAAAGCGACCTCATCGAGCAGATCTTCCGGCAGCATATCGATGAAGAGATGGAGGTGATGGAAGGCATCCGCCAGGAAGCATCGGATGCCATCGATGAGATGCTTAAGATCTCGAAATATGTGGTGGGGCAATTGCGGGAACTTTCACCAAATACGGTCTATGACCTTCGTAAGTACTACCGCAGCACCTGGAAGCAGATGGAAGCCCTGCATAAGCGCCACGTTTATCAGGTCATCCGTGAAAATCTCGAGCGGGGCATCCGGCAGGGTGTTTACCGTTCGAACCTGAACCCGGACATTCTTGCCAAACTGTACGTTGGCAAGGCGTTTCTGGTAACCGATGAAGAGATTTTCCCCGCACGCACCTATAATTATGAGGAGTTGTACTGGGAATACATCAACTATCACATTCAAGGCATAGCCTCCGATAAGGGCCGCCAACTGCTGATAAAACACCAGGCGGCTGAGGAGCAACAGGCAAAATAAAAAAATTGAAAACAACAATCCAATGATCAAGACCATCGGCCCGATTGTACTTCTATTGATGTTCTCCGCTGTGCTGCCGGCGCAGCAACAGGCACGGCAAATGACGCTGGAAGAAGCCGTCCAGTACGCACTAAGTGAAAGCATGAAGATCAAAAACGCCCAGATCGCCATCGCGGACGCGGAAGAACAGATCATCGAACGCCGCGCTGCCGGCCTGCCGCAACTGAGCGGAAGCGCCAATTTCACCCATTACCTGCAGGTACCCCGGCAGCCACTACCGGAGGGATTCGATATCTTTAACGTTTTCGGCAGAGCCCTGGCCATCGACCTGTACGACCAGCTTTCTGAAGGCACCCAGGCGGCCCTGGACGAAGCCTTCCAGGGCGGCAACGGCGGCGGCAACGATGAAGGCATCGCCTTCTTTCTGAAGAATAACTTTACCGCCGCCCTCAACCTGGACGCCATGATCTTCGACGGCTCCTATTTCGTTGCCCTGCAGGGGGCAAGGGAGTATCGCAAGTACACCACCCGGGAATTCGCTACCAGAAAGCGGGAAGTGGAGGGTGAGGTGATCGAAGCCTACCTGCCGGCACTACTCATCCAGGAAAACATCGAACTGCTGGACAAGAATATCGACAACCTGGAAAAGCTGCTCTTCGAAACCCGTGAGCTTTATAAGGCCGGCTTTGCCGAGCAACTGGACATCGACCGCCAGGCCTTGTCGCTGGCCAATCTGCGCATCGAACGGGAAAACCTCGTGCGGCAAAAGGAAGTGGCGCTCACCAACCTGAAGTTCACCATCGGCTATCCGCTGAATGAACCATTGGTGGTGGCTGACGATCTCGACCAAATGGTGCTGCAGGCCAGCGATGAGGTGGTTGCCGCCGATGTAGACCTCAGCCGCCGCCCGGAATACGAACTGCTGAGCCAGGCCGTGCGGATGAACGAGCTCAACATCAAGCTCAACCGCGCCGGATACCTGCCTTCCCTGCGGGCTTTCGGCACCTATCAGCAACAATACCAGGGCGATGATTTCGAATCGGGCTTCTGGGCCCCCGCCGGCTTCGTCGGCCTGAGCCTCAATGTGCCCATCTTCGACGGCCTGGATAAGAAGGCCAAGGTCCAGCGTGCACAGCTCGACCTGGAAAAAGCCCTCAACGAAAAAGAAAACCTGGAAAGGGCCATCACCCTGGAGGTGAAGAATGCCCGCACCAACTACTTCAATGCCCGCCAACGGCTTGAAGGCCAGCAGGGCAACCTGGAGCTGGCGCAGCGCATCTATGAAACCACCCAGGTGAAATACCGGGAGGGTGTAGGTTCCAGCCTGGAAATAACCCAGGCGGAACAAAGCCTCTACAGCTCCCAGAGCAACTACATGCAGGCCATGTATGACCTGCTGCTCGCCAAATCAAGGCTCGAACTGGCGCTCGGCCTGTAAACCCTTATCACTGACCACCAAAAAAGAAAAATAAAGTCATGAAATATCTGATCATCCCTCTGTTTGCCATCACTTTCCTACTTTCCGCCTGTGGCCCGGACGCAAAGGTGGAAGGCGAATATCCCGAAACCCTCGAAGGTAAGCGCGCCCTGCTGAAGGAAAAGCAGGCCGAACTCAATGCACTCACCGGCCTCATCGCCCGCCTCGAAGGGGAAATTGCCGAAATGGACCCTCAAATGCGCAACCAGGCACGCCGCCTGGTGACCATCGATACCGTTCAACGCACCAACTTCCAGCACTTCGTAGAGATACAGGGCGCCATCAAGGCCGATGACTTTATCGACGTGACCAGCGAGGCTTCCGGCCGCATTCTCCGCCTGACGGTGGATGAAGGCGATAACGTCCGCAGCGGCCAGCTCATCGCCGAACTGGACCTGGAGCAACTCAAAAAGCAGATCGCCGAGGTGGAAAAATCAATGGAACTGGCAGAGACGGTCTACCAGCGCCAGAAGCGCCTGTGGGATCAGAACATCGGTTCGGAGATCCAGTTCCTGGAAGCCCAGAACAACAAGGAGCGCCTGGAAAAGAGCCTGGAAACCCTGCGGTACCAGCTTTCCAAGTCTAAGGTCTATGCTCCCGCTTCCGGCATCGTGGAGCGCGTAGTGTTGCAAAGCGGTGAACTGGCCGCTCCCGGCGCCCCCATCGTTCAGATCCTCAACCCGGCCCGGCTGAAAGTGGGGGCTAACGTGCCGGAAACCTACCTGCGGTCCGTAAAGCGCGGTGAACAGGTGCGGGTGGAGGTCCCGGCCCTGAATATCGACGAAAGCGCACGGGTGTCTCTGATCGGCAGCACCATCGACCCCTCCAACCGCACTTTTGTGGTGGAGGCGGATATCAGCAACCGCAGCGGCCTGCTGAAACCCAACCTGCTGGCCATCATGTTCATCAAGGACATGGAACGCAAGGACGTCATCACCATCCCGCTGGAAATGGTGCAGCAGGAGGTGAGCGGCAAGGATTTCGTCTATGTAAAGGCAGAAGGCAAGGACGGCCCCATAGCCCGTAAGGTGTACGTGAAAACCGGCAAGACCTATCAGGGCGAGATCATCATCGAAGAGGGCCTGCAGGGAGGAGAAGCACTCATCATGCAGGGCGCCCGTGGCCTGGCCGACAATGAGCGAATTGAAGTGCAGGATGA
>CAYVVK010000417.1:0-6196 GCA_964454855.1 uncultured Phaeodactylibacter sp.
TCGGGATGGATGTGGGGAAGTTGAGCTGCTGTGCGAGCTAATACGCTCGAAGTCCATAGCGCCCCTACCTAATCCTAGGGACTTTGTATTTTACCTAAAAAGCGGTATTGGTTACCTCCCGGAAAGCCAGTAACTTTGTGCTCTAAAATTATTTGGATCTGGTCTAAATAAAGAGTATGAAATGACAGCTACGTTTCTTTTTACATTGGAAGCATGCATGCAGCCAACGGGGACAGTTTTTAGGAGCGCAGGGGTTTATTTCTTTGGCAAACGCAAACCGGATATCCCAAAGCTGCAAAGCTGGCGCAAAATCATTAAAGAATTAAATTTGACTTTTGCCTGAATGGAACCGGGGACATGGCATAGCTCTCCGGCCATTCAGGCGGTGCGCGCCTGACCGATGCGCTGATGCTGCGCCTCAAGGGCGGCTATGATGTATTCGACGGCTTTAGCGAGAACTATATGGCGCACATTCACTTTCACACAGAATCACTACAAATAAAATGAACGAACCTTTCTTAAAATACATCTGCCTATCTGCCCTTGTCTTTTGTTCAATGGAAAAAATCACGGCACAAACCGATTCGCTCCGTGCAGAAGACGAACTAAAAGAAGTTGCCTCCTTCCTGAGCAAATTTCAACTGAATGCTTATGGGGTGGTCAATTATTATGCTTTTGATTGGGAAACGCTGCCCGATAAAAGAAATGCCTTTGACCCGGAGCGATTGAATATGTACCTGTATTATGATTTTACCGACAAGATTCAATTTAAGTCAGAAATAGAGTTTGAGCACGGTGGTACCGGTGCTACGATGGCTTTTGACCCCTTGGAAGAGTTTGGAGAGTTCGAGCAGGAGATTGAAAAAGGCGGTGAGGTGGTCTTGGAGCAAATCAATTTGTTCTTCAAAATCCATAAAGCTTTTAACATCCGGGTGGGTAAGATGCGTTTTTACATGGGGAATGCTTCCAAGCAAGACCAGCCCCGGGAGTATTTTACCGCCTATCGGTCAGAGCTTGAAAACACCATATTGCCCTTAGGTTGGTACGAGACGGGTATCGAATTTTCCGGTGATTTTACTTTGAATACAGGCAAGCCCTTCCCCTATCTTTCCTACAAGCTATACGTGGTAAGCGGTCTGGACAACACAGGCTTTTCTTCGCGAAACTGGATACGGAAAGGCTTTCAAACCCGTTTTGAAACCATCAACGCCGATAATCTCGCTTACGCCCTGCGCTTTGATTACAATTTCCAAAAGGACAGTTGGTTGGGTTTTAACATATATGCCGGAAACGCTACAGGAAACCGCCCGAAGAATGATTTCACCGCCCCTTCCTGGGTAACTTACGGGGACGTTCATTTTGCTTGGGATGGCCATCCCTGGCGCGCCCGCGCCTACGGAATGCTTGGTAATATCCAAAACAGTGAAGCCCTGAGCACCGCAAACCGCAACCTCTCCAACAACCTGAATGTAAAGCGCACACCTGTTGGTAGAATGGCGGGTGGAGCGTATGTCGAAGCAGCCTATGACCTGATTCATTTATTGAAACCGAATGCCAATCAGCAGTTTTATCTCTTTGGCAGGGCAGAATGGTATGATTCCATGTTACAAACTGAAGGAACCGTTTCGGACAATCCACGCTACGAACGACAAGTCTTCACCACAGGGTTCAACTACTACCCTTATCCGACAGTAGTATTCAAAACCCATTACGCATGGCGGTCGCTCGGCTCTGGCGAGCAGGAGAATACGTTCGCTATGGGTTTTGGGTTCGATTTCTAAATTTTAATTTCTAACAAGTAAATTTCACAGCATGACAAAGTCAATTTTAACAATGGTAGCATTTATTGCTGCGCTTAGTATTATCACTTCTTGCACCAAAGAGGATGATAATCCTACACCAGAAGCAGATTACAGCGATATTCTGGCCAATACCGGTGAGAATGTCATTCTTGAAACGTATAAAGCGCTGGCAAGCGATGCAGCAGCACTGCTGGCAGCCACACAGGCATTAGAAGCCAATCCCACTGCCGCAAATCTGGATGCCGCCAAAGCCGCATGGGTAACAACACGCTCACCGTGGGAGCAATCAGAAGGGTTTTTGTTCGGCCCTGTTGACCAGGAAGGATTAGACCCAGCCCTTGATTCATGGCCCGTCAATATAATTGATTTGAATAATGTGCTCAATAGCAGTAATGAACTGACCGTAGCTTTCCTTGCCCAGCAAGAAGGAACGCTTAAAGGATTTCATACGGTAGAATTTTTGCTCTTTGGCGAAAATGGTAACAAGCAGGTAGACGATTTTACCACACGGCAATTTGAATACCTTGCGGCTGCATCAGGAGCATTGGCTGCCGATGCGCAGGAGCTTTATGACCTTTGGAAGCCGTCCGGCGGGAATTTTATCAGTAACGTAACTACTGCGGGGAACGGCAGTCCGGTGTATATCAGCCAAAAAGCGGCATTGGAGGAAATTACAAATGCACTCATTATCATTGCCGATGAAGTGGGCAACGGGAAGATAAATGACCCTTTTGTGCAAGAGGACTTAACTTTGGAGGAATCGCAGTTCAGCAATAATTCCAAAGCTGACTTTGCCGATAATATGCGCAGTATCCAAAATGTCTATACGGGAAGGTTCGGTTCGTTCGGAAATGGCCGCTCGCTATCGGAGATCATTGCCGATAAAAACTCGGAACTGGATGCTCGGGTGAAATCCGATATTGATGCTGCTATACAAGCCATAACGGGCATTCCCGGTACTTTCTCAGATGCGGTTTTCAACAATAAAACGGCAGTTTCTAATGCCCAAACGAAAGTCAGGGAGCTACAAGCTACCTTAGAGGAAGAGGTGCTGCCAATTATTTCTAATCTGTAAACACTTCATTGTGAAAAGAGGCTATTTTCTGTTTTGTGTAGTGTGCGCCCTTATCGTTTCATCCTGTAGTAAAGATGAAGATATAGTCGCTCCGGAAGTTCCTGAATCAGTAATGGCAGGGGGCGAGACGACTATCTTCAGTACAGGCCCGGATGCGTTTACTTTTCCCTTGCCTAACCTTAGTTCGGATGGGTTGGAAGAGCATTTTTTGGCGGATGGGGCATTTGGCCAGCAATTTGTTACCGCACCAGCCACACAATTTGGAGGGATAGGCCCTCTTTTCAATCAAAACTCGTGTGAAGGCTGCCACATCCGCAATGGGCGTGGTAGCGTTCCGCAGTTTGAAGGTGACCGGAGCAGTGGCCTTTTGCTTCGCATCAGCGTACCGGGAGTTGGGAGCAATGGTAATATTGTTCCTGTACCCGGCTTTGGCGGCCAATTACAAAACAAAGCTGTTTTCGGCGTACAAGCCGAGGGAAAGCTCTCCAAGTCAGAAGTCGAAGAAGTCGTTACCTATCTGGACGGATTAAGCACTACTCTGGCCAGGCCAACGTACAGCATCAAAGATCCTTATCAAGCCCTTCCCGGGAATGTGTTAATATCACCGAGGCTTGCACCGCCCGTTCACGGGCTCGGGCTTTTAGAGGCCGTTCCTGAAAAGGATATTTTGGCACTAGCCGATGAAAATGATGTAGATAATGACGGAATCAGCGGCCGGCCCAATATGGTTTGGGACGTGTTAGCGAGCACTACCAAACTTGGCCGATTTGGGTGGAAAGCAGAGCAACCAACAGCAGGGCAGCAGGCAGCAGATGCAGCACACAATGATATGGGGCTCACTAATTTCTATTTCCCTACGGAACACTGCGATGGGCAGCCCAACTGCAATGACGGGCTACAAACCCGGCTGGACATTGATGATGAAACGACCAATCTGATGGCTTTTTACTTTCAGACACTAGCCGTACCTGCACAGCGGAACTACGATAAACCGGAAGTGATAAGAGGCAAGCAACTTTTTACTAAGCTTAACTGCGGTTCTTGCCATACGCCGAAGCACGTTACTGGCTCACACGAAATTGCTGAGCTTTCTTTTCAAACCATCTACCCTTACACCGATTTGCTGCTGCATGATATGGGCGAAGGATTAGCGGATAACCGGCCTGTTTTCCAGGCTAATGGCAGGGAGTGGCGAACACCCCCGCTTTGGGGAATAGGACTAACGCAAGTAGTCAACTCAAAAGCCACCTTTTTGCATGACGGTCGCGCCAGAACCTTGGAGGAAGCCATACTTTGGCACGGAGGAGAAGCCGAGCGGCCAGTCAATGACTTCAAATCACTGAGCAGAACGGAGCGGAATTATTTAATTGAGTTTTTGAAATCGTTGTAACAACAGATATAATCCAAAACAAGGATAAATTTTAATGTTGCTCTTGCCCGATTTCATTGAGATTGATGGCGATGAGACGAGACTAGTAAAGGATACCCTTTTCCTATAAAACAACCAAGAAAGACATGAGATGCAAACCAGAAATACTAATGGTAAATGATCTAATGAGTGTGGGGCAATGTGTACATTGTAAACGTGTAGGCGTGCACTTTCAAAACATCTTGTCGGGGTTCAGCCACAATGATTTTTTACACTGGGCAAATTGGGTAGGCCACCTTGAGTTCCGGCCGAATTCGGTTCTTTTTCACGACGGCCAGTTCCGTATCATCTTGGATACTTGCCACCGTGACCTGCAGTTTACCTTTACAGAGAGGGAGTTCCATGCTTTTCAAGACGGAATAGCAGAAGCTCTGCTACAGTTGCAGGCGCAGGAACTGATGCGTGGGGATTGACCCGAAAAAGCCTCAAATGTTTCTGCGGCACCCCTCAAAAACTGACAGAACGATAAGCTATGCAGCTCTTCTTGCTACTGACCAGCAGCTTGCTTTTCTACAGCTGGCCGAAGCACCTGCCGGCTGTATTTCAGCCATGGGCTGCCCCCGTTCGCCAAACAGGCTTTCTGTCTTTGCTGGCTGGCGGGCTACTCAGCTTACTGGCAGCGGTATTTTACGGGTTGGAATACGGCTGGGCAATGGGCTTGCTGGCCTGGTCATTTGCTTGGATGTGCATCCTCAGCCTGACCGCCACATTAATCCCGCTAATTGCTTATCTCGTGAATCAAAAAAATGATATGCCCGGCAGTACTGAACCCGACACTTGTTAACAGCACGTCGCCCAGCTGCTCCGCCAGCATAGCAGGCCACAAGCCCAAAGGATCCAGCAAAACGTTCCACTTCGGACAGTTCCGTAGTGCTAAAAGGCTGATCTTAAGAAGAAAAATGTCAAATCGCCCTAACCCACCCAAGCGTGCCCTCGTTATTTCGGGCGGCGGCAGCAAAGGGGCTTTTGCCGGCGGCATTGCCCAGTATCTTATCGAGGAAAAGCATCGCGATTATCAGATTTTTGCGGGCACTTCTGCGGGCAGCCTGCTTATTCCGCTACTGGCGCTCGGGGAAGTGGAACGCATCAAAGCGGTATTCACGGCTATCGAGCAGCACCATATTTTTAGCATTTGCCCTTTTCGGATCCGCAGGGGGCCGGACGGGCAGTTTACCGCTAAGATCAATCACTTCAATACGCTGCGCATGTTCCTGAAGGGCCGCAAAACTTTTGGGGAGAGCGGTAATCTGCGCGGCCTTATCCACCGCACCTTTACGCGGGAAGACTACGGGCGGCTGCGCGCTTCGGGCAAGGAGGTCATTGTGACGGTATCTAACCTCAGCCGCTACACCACGGAGTACTACTCGGTGCACGAGTGCAGCTATGAAGACTTCTGCGACTGGATGTGGATATCAGCTAATATCGTGCCTTTTATGAGCCTGGCGGTAAAGAATGGCATGGAATACGGCGATGGCGGTTTTGGTAACTACCTGCCATTGCAGGAAGCTGTGCGGCGGGGCGCTTGTGCGTTAGATGCGATTGTACTTAAGCCGGTAGCGCCCCGGCCTGAGCCCCTGCCGCCGGTTGGCAACGCTTTCACGCTGCTCTTCCGGGCGCTGGATTTCATGCTGGAGCAAATCAGCCTTGATGACTTGCAGATTGGGCAATTGGAAAGCCGGCAGCGTAAGGTATGGCTGGAGTGCTACCATACGCCCCGGCAGCTTACCGAGAATTCCTTCATCTTCGACCCCGGGCAAATGTCACGATGGTGGGCCGAAGGGTTTGCGCATGCTAAGGGCAATGGCCCTGTTTGCCGGGAGTTTAAGGAATGAGGAAGAGAAAAACCTCATCACCACCCCTTCCCTAACAATTCTCGCACCTCCGCTTCAT
>CAYVVK010000418.1:0-5292 GCA_964454855.1 uncultured Phaeodactylibacter sp.
GGGCGCCGGCGTGGGCCGGGTCGCGCAGGCCATGTATGAGTCCCCCAACTTCCGCACCGCCCAGTACGATGTATTCACCCATGCCGGGCCGGGCGCCGCTTTCCGCGCGCCGGGCAACGTACAGGGCCTCTTCGCTCTGGAGCAGGTGATCGATGAGGCAGCAGAACGGCTGGGCATGGACCCGGTTGAGTACCGCGATAAGATCGATAAACTGGAGATCCGCAAGATACAGCGCCAAAAAGGGGCCGAGGCATTCGGCTGGAAATACCAGAAACCGGGATCTTCTCCCGGGCCGGTGAAGCGAGGCTTCGGCATGGCCCAGGGCCACTGGACCCGCTTCGTAAACCTGAACAGCTCGGCAACCGTGCGCATCAATAAGGATGGCTCCGTATCGGTCATGTCTAGTGTACAGGATATCGGCACCGGCACAAAGACGATCCTCGCCCAGGTCGTGGCCGAAGAACTGGGCCTCATGGCGGAAGATGTTACCGTCAAGATTGGCGATACCCTTTATCCCGACGGGCCGGGTTCGGGCGGTAGTGTGACTGCCGGCTCCATTACTCCCGCTGTACGCAATGCCACCTATAAGGCCAAAATGGAACTGCTGGGCCAGGTGGCCGGCGCCTGGGATGTGGAAGTGGCCGATCTCGAAATGAAGAACGGCAATGTCCTCTCCAAATCCGATAGTTCCAAAAAGATGTCCTTCGGAGAAGCTGCTAAAAAGATGCGTACCGCCCAGATCATGGCCACCGCCAGCCGCCCGGATGACTACGGCGGCTTTGAGATCGCCTACGGCATCGGCAACCCCCTTGGTTCCGTACAGTTTGCCGAAGTACTGGTGGATACGGAAACGGGCTTCGTGAAGGTGGAGCGCGTCGTGGCTGCTCATACCTGCGGCCGGCCGCTGAACCCGGCACAGATAGAGAGCCAGATCAATGGCGGCGTGATCATGGGCATCGGCTACGCCCTGTACGAGAACCGCGTGATGGACCTCACTACCGGCCATATGGTCAATGCCAATATGGACCAGTACAAGCTGCCATACTCTAAAGAGGTGCCTGAGATCAAGACGGTGCTCATCGAGCGCTACGGCGCTTTCTCCAGTACGGATGCCTCTGGCATCGGAGAACCGGCAAACGTGGCCACCGCCGCGGCAGTAGCCAATGCGGTCTACAATGCCATTGGCGTGCGCCTGTACGAGCTGCCCATGTCGCCGGAAAAGATCCTGGCCGCACTAGGCGCCACCTAATCCAATTGTTTAAAGCTTAAAATTCTAATTGAGATATGAACCGATTCGAATATACCAAGGCTCCCAGTATCGAGGAAGCCCTTGACATGATGAACAGTACGGTGCCCGAGGCCATGACGGGAAAATCCAATGCTCATGTGGTAAAAGCCAGCGGGACAGACCTGCTGGACCTCATCAAGGAAGGCATCCTGGAGCCCGGCCGGGTCATCGACCTGACAAAGATCGAAGGGCTGGACAAGCTCTCCTACGACAAAGAGCAGGGCCTGCAGTTCGGCCCCATGGTGACCATCGCCGATCTGGAGCACAGCAAGGAGGTGCAGCAGCATTACCCCGCGCTTTACAAATCTGCCGCCCATGCCGCCACCCGGCAGATCCGCAATATGGCGACTATGGGGGGCAACCTCATGCAGCGCCCCCGTTGCTGGTACTTCCGCAGCAAGGATCACCACTGCCGCAAGAAAGGAGGAACGACCTGTTATGCCCAGATCGGGCAAAACCAGTTCCACTCCATCTTTATGACCAATGTTTGCCCCAGCGTCCACCCTTCTTCCCTGGCCACAGCCATGCTGGCCTATGACGGTAAGGTAGAACTCACCGGGCCGGATGGAAAGCGGGTACTGCCTCTGTCGGAATTCTTCACGCCGCCCAGCGTAGAGGTTACCCGGGAGAATGTAGCCGGCAGCAAGGAGATCATTACCAATATCATGCTGCCACCGGTGAAACCGGGCACCAAAGCAGCTTACGTCAAACACGGCCAGCGGGAAAGCTACGACTGGAGTATAGGCGACGTAGCAGTTGTGCTGGAAATGGACGGCAACAGATGCCGCGATGCCCGCATCGTCTTCGGCGCCGCCGCTCCCATCCCGCTGCGCAGAGAGGCCGCCGAGGAGGTGCTCAAAGGCAGCAAAATTACCGACAAGGTGATCGCCAGCGCCGCTAAGAAAGCGCTGGAAGGCGCCACGCCCCTGACGCACAACGAGTACAAGGCCGCTCTTTTTGAGAACCTCTTAAAACGTACCATAAAAAGCGCCATGGCTTAATGGCCGATACCGTAAAGTGAACTGCAGGGCGCCGGTTTTCCCGCTGCCCTGCAGTTAAAAAAATGCGTTCCTCATGCCATCCTCACCCAAAGGCAAAATATACTGCCGCTTTCTGCGCGGCAAAAATGCTTACGGCACCCTGGAAGGCGGCGGCCGGCCTTTCCTGGATTTTGACACCGGCAGCTCCACATACTGGTGCCTGCGGACGATGGGCTCCATTGGCCCGGACGACCGGCTGGCGCATCTGTCTACCTGCGGCGACCCAAAGCGTGCCTGCCATCAGCCTCCAAGGGAGAATCCAGTGGAGGATGCCTAAGCCTGCTGTTCCATCAATGATTTCCGCCAGTCCCACCAGCCCTTGGCGCTGAGCAGCAGGTACATCACATACAGGCCCGTGGTGAAATAGAGCCCTTTCAGCGCGTAGATGTTAATGGCCACCACATCGACGATGATCCAGATAACCCAGTTGTCGAGCTTCTTGCGGGCAAGCAGGAACTGCGCTACCAGGCTGGCGACGGTGGTAAAGGCATCGGGATAGGGAAAGTCGGCATTGGTATTGGCCTTCATGAGGGTGCCCCAGGCCAGGAAACCGGCGATGATGACAACACTCCAGATCAGGATCTCGCCTCTGTTCAGGCGCGTGACCGGCAAATCTTCTTCCTCCGGCCTTTTGTTGGCCCAGTTCCACCAGCCGTAAATGTTAAGCAGCACGTAAATGAAATGCAGCAGCATATCGGAGTACAGGCGCGCCTCCGCAAAGATGTAGATGTATAGCCCAACACTCAACAGGCCGAAGGGCCAGGCGATGATCTTTTCGCGCGTCAGCAGATAAACATGGGTGATCCCGCTGGCCACGGCTATAATTTCTATAATTTCCAGTACGCTTAATTCCATCTGAGGAGGCTTCTGTATCCACAAAAGTAAACAAAGAATGATAATCGGTATTGGTGGGGTGAGCCGGTCGGGAAAAACAAGCCTGGCCAAAGCCCTGCAGGCGCATTTTCGGGATAAGGATAAAAAAGCGGTGATCCTCCATCAGGACGAGTACGTTTTTCCGGAAGAGCAGATCCCAAAGATAAGAGGCAAAGTAGACTGGGAAGATCCCACCTCCATTGACTTCGAGCGCTTCCGGGAGGACATTCTGGAATATGAGCCTTCCTCGGACGTGCTTATTGCCGAAGGCCTGTTTGCTTTTTATGATGCGGCAACAAATACCTTATACGACAGGGCCTTTTTCCTGACGGTCGCCAAAGCCACTTTTCTGGAGAGGAAAGAAAAAGACCTGCGCTGGGGGAAAGAGCCCGCCTGGTACATAGAGCATATATGGAACAGCTTCCAGAAATACGGCCATCCCAGAGGCCCGATGCCCCCTACGCTCTATCTCAACGGAGAGCGCCCGCTGGACTGGAGCCGGGTATTAGCCTTTTTGCATTAGCCTTTCTGTTAGGAAAGCCTGCATCCACTGAGCAACGACAGGGCTGTGCACTACCCGGCGGAGGCTTTTCAGCCCGGCGGTTGCCTTGGGAGCGCCCACCCTCTCCTTTCGGTCTTTTATGATGGCTTTTACATAGGGCTTTAGAAATTCCGGATGTGCCTGAATGCCCAGCATGTGTTTTCCTACCATGAACATGCCCACAGGGCAGTCGGCCGCACTGGCCAGCACGCGGCTGTCGGGGGGAAGCGCCTTTATCTGGTCCTGGCAAAGCATCAGCAGGTTGAAGCTCTTTCGCGGAGGCTTGATCCAGGCCGGCCTCTCCTGTAGCTGAAAAGAGTGCACGCCCAGGCACCAGCCAGCCTCTGCCTTCTGCACTTTTCCCCCAAGGGCTTCCCCCATCATCTGATGGCCGAAGCAGACCCCGATGAAAGGCTTTTCCTGATCGTGCACTTCCCGCACAAAGCCCTTGAGCTGCCGGATCCAGTCCATCTCATCGTAAACGGAATACTTCGAACCGGTACAGATATAGGCATCGCATTCCCGAACATCATCGGGGAAATGGCCCTTGCACACATCGTAGAAGGCCATGTCCAGCTGGGGAAGGAGGGCGGGAAACATCTCCCGGTAGTCTCCGCCGATAGGGCGGAACTTATCCGCCACATGATCGCATTCCAGTAAACCGATTTTCATACGACGATCTTTAGATGGTAGGATTTCGGGCGGGTGAGGGCTTCAAAACCCAGGGCAGAAAGGGTACACCCGCGGCCCGAGTTTTTTATACCTGTCCAGGCCAGTGCCGGGTCGAGGTAATCGCAGCGGTTCTGGTACCAGGTCCCGGTTTCCACCTGTTCGCCAATGGCGATGGCGGCCTCTGCGTCTTCTGTCCAAACCGATGCGGTGAGGCCGTAGTGGCTGTCGTTCATCAGGCGGATGGCCTGGGCATCGTCTTTTACCGGCATGATACCTACTACCGGAGCGAAGCTCTCTTCCCGCATGATGGCCATGGAGTGGTTCACGTTTACCAACACCTGCGGCGCCATGTAGGGCGTGCCCGGCCTTTGTTTGGGAAACAAGGCCGTGCCGATGAGTGTTTTGGCGCCTTTGGCTAAAGCTTCCTCCACCTGTTTGCGGGCGAATCCGGCAGCCGAAGGGCGCACCATTGGGCCAAGGGTAGTTTCCGGCAGCAGAGGGTTATCCAGCCGGTAGGCTTTTGTCAACTCCACGAAGCCTTCCACAAAAGTATCGAAAAGGCTATGGTGTACGTATATCCGCTCTATACCGCAACAGGACTGGCCGGAATTGAAAAAGGAGCCGTCCACCAGGTTTTCGATGCTGTAGGCCAGTGGTGCATCCGCCCTGACGTAGGCCGGGTCTTTGCCCCCCAGTTCCAGCCCTGCGGCGATGAAGCGCCGGCCGATGGCGCGTTGTATTGCCGCTCCGCCTTCTACCGAGCCGGTAAAGGCCACGTGGGCAATGCGTTCATCGCCGATCAGGGCGGCCACCTGCTCATGGCTGAGGTGCAGATACTGAAAGACGCCTTCGGGCAGGCCGGCGTATTCAAAGGCCCG
>CAYVVK010000418.1:5302-6182 GCA_964454855.1 uncultured Phaeodactylibacter sp.
CTCGGCGCAGAGCGGCGTCTGCTGCGCATGCTTCAAGATGACGGTATTGCCCGCCATAAGGGCCGGAATGATGGCGTTTACAGAAGTGAGATAGGGATAGTTCCAGGGCGCCAGCACCAATATGGTGCCTAGAGGTACGCGCCGGATAAAGCGCCGGAAGCCCTCCTTCTCCGCTGTGGGGATATCCTGCAGGGCTTGCCCGGCAATATCGATCATGTGATGGGCCCTTTCCTGCAGGCCGCCTTTGATCTCCATGGGGGTGTAGCGGATGGGGCGGCCCATCTGCCGGCTTAGTTCTTCGGCGATCTCCTCGGCATGGTTGAGGAAATATTCTATCGCTTTCCGGCAGAGCGCCGCCCGTTCGGATATGGGAGTAGCTTTCCATACGGGCTGTGCGGCCACGGAAGCCTGAAGCGCCTTTTCCATATCCTGGCCCGAAGCGAAGGCTCTTTCCAGATAAGTGGAGCCGTCGGCCGGGCTGATGACTTTAAATGTGTCTTCCATACGCAATGATTCTATTCAGGGGTTACGTAAGCCGCCGTGATGCCCCCGTCCACCAGGAATTCGGTGCCGGTCACATAAGAAGATTCATCGGAGGCCAGGAAGAGGGCGGCGGCGGCGATCTCTCTGGCCTCCCCAAAGCGGCCCATGGGCACGTGCACCAGGCGGCGCTGTTTCTTGGCTTCTGTATTCAGGAAGTTCATGAGCAGGTCGGTGCGCAGAGGGCCGGGGCTGAGGGCGTTCACCCGTATGTTCTCCCGCGCATGGATGACGGCCAGTTCCCGGCTCATGGCCAGCACTGCCCCCTTGCTGCTGGTGTAGGCCAGCTGAGGGGTGGCGGCGCCCAGGTGGGCTACAAAAGAAGCCGTATTGATGATGG
>CAYVVK010000419.1:0-865 GCA_964454855.1 uncultured Phaeodactylibacter sp.
GGGCACTACGACAGCCTGGAGATCGCCCGCCGGCTCCGCAAGGCCTACGCTGACCTAACGGTGCAAGCCCTGTAGCCATGGCCCTTCTCCTGAAAACCCTCTTCTGGCTGAGCCTCCTGGCGATCTTACACACTTACCTTTTCTATCCGCTGCTGTTGCGCTGGCTGGCCCGGGGTAGGCGCCAGAACCAGCTGGTATATGGCCCACAAGAGGTTTGGCCGCGGGTCTCGGTCATTATGTCGGCTTACAATGAAGAAGCGGTCATCGAACAAAAGCTGGAAAGCCTGCTGGGCTTGCAGTATCCTCAGGGCAAGCTCGCCATCTATATCGGCTCCGACTGCTCATCGGATAAGACCAATGAGATCATCGCCGGCTATACTGCTGGCCACCCCCATTTGCACTTTTTCCCCTTCGCGGAAAGGCGGGGCAAGCCGGGGGTGATCAACGAACTGTCGCAAATCGCCATCCGGGAAGCAGGGGAGGAGGAGCACATCTTCGTGCTCACCGACGCCAGCGTCATGATGAGCCCCGATCTGCTTTCGCATCTGATCAAACATTTCAAGAACCCCGCCATTGGGCTGGTGGATACCCATATGGTGCATACCGGGATGAAGGAAGCCGGCATTTCGCGGGCCGAGGATCAGTACATTTCCACGGAAGTCACCATCAAACATCTTGAAGGCCGGGTTTGGGGAAAGATGATCGGCCCCTTCGGCGGCTGCTATGCCCTGCGGGCAAAGTACTATGCCGAAGTGCCTTCCACTTTTCTGGTAGACGACTTCTACATCACTATGAAGGTGTTCGAGCAGGGCGCCGATGCCATCAACGAACTGAAGGCCGTCTGCTACGAGGCCGTTTCGCACGA
>CAYVVK010000419.1:875-1865 GCA_964454855.1 uncultured Phaeodactylibacter sp.
AGAGTACCGCCGCAAGTCGCGCATATCGGCCGGCAATTTTCAGAACCTGCTTACCTTTCCGCATCTGTGGTGGCCCCCCACGCGCCCCCTGGCCTTTGCCTTTTTCTCCCATAAGGTGCTGCGCTGGATCGGCCCTTTCCTCCTTATTATTATGTTGCTGGGCTCAGGGCTCTTATCTTTGTCGGGCAACTTATTTTACACTCTTTTGTTTTGCCTAATAATGGCAGGCACGGTGCTGCTACCGCTTCTGGACAGCCTCCTGCAGCGCCTGCAGATCAGCCTGCTGCCGCTTCGGGGCGCCCGCTACTTCGTAGTGATGAACGTGGCCCTGCTCGAAGGCTTTATCAAATTCATAAAAGGTATTCGCTCCAATGTCTGGGAACCAACTAAGAGAAACTAGCCAAAAAGATTTGAAACTGCACGATATAGAATCCGCCATCGCCGACATCAAGGCCGGCAAGGTCATTATCGTCGTCGATGACGAAGACCGGGAGAACGAAGGCGATTTCATCTGCGCCGCCGAGTGCGTTACGCCGGAGATCATCAACTTCATGGCCACCCACGGCCGCGGCCTCATCTGCGCGCCCATTGATGAAAATCGCGCCGATGAACTGGAACTGGACATGATGGTGTCTTCCAATACCGCCCTTCACGAGACGGCCTTTACCGTGTCCATCGACCTCATCGGGCAGGGCTGCACTACGGGCATTTCCGCCTACGACCGCGCCACCGGCATCCGAGCCCTGGTAGATCCCGATACCAAACCTTCCGATTACGCCCGCCCCGGCCACATTTTCCCGCTGCGGGCGAAAACCGGGGGTGTACTGCGCCGCACCGGCCATACGGAGGCGGCCATCGACCTGGCGCGCCTGGCGGGTTATGCTCCTGCGGGCGTACTGGTGGAGATCCTCAACGAAGACGGCACCATGGCCCGCCTGCCGCAGCTCATAGAGATCGCCGAAAAGTTCGACCTCAAGATCATCGCCATTA
>CAYVVK010000419.1:1875-6158 GCA_964454855.1 uncultured Phaeodactylibacter sp.
AAAGACCTTGTGGCCTACCGCATGCGTAATGAGCGCCTGATCGAACGGGAAGTCTCCGTCAACCTGGAAACCAAATACGGCAATTTCGAAGTGGTGGCCTACCGCCAGATCACCACCGACGACATTCACCTGGCCATCAAATGCGGCCATTGGCTGCCGGATGACCCACTGCTGGTGCGCGTGCATTCCTCTACCGAGACCGGAGAAATACTGGGATCCCTGTTTGATGATTATGGCCTGCACCTGCAAAAGGCTATAGAAAAGATATCTGAAGAGGGCAGAGGTGTACTGCTCTATATGCGCCATGGCGAAAAATCAGACGCCATCCTGCACCGCCTTGAATCCTACCGCAAAAAAGAGGAGCGCGGCGAAAATGTAGTGCTCGAAAAAAAAGAAGAGATGACACAGCGCGATTACGGCGTGGGCGCCCAGATCCTGCGCGACCTGGGAATCTCCAAGATCCGCCTGATCTCCAACCACCCGCGCCGCCGCATCGGCCTGATCGGCTATGGCCTGGAGATCGTAGAGAATATCGAGCTTTAGAGCCTGCGGCTCGGCGGCTACAGCCCGCCATGTGAAATAGTTGCAAGGCAAATTCCACGGGGCCCGCCCAGCCGATTGCTTCTTGAAAATGAGATACGAAAGAAAATACAAACTGGAAAACGCCAGCCTCGCTCTGGCCGAGCAGGCCCTCCGCCTGCATCCCGCCGGCTTCCGGCCCCTCTTTCAGGGCCGCTGGGTCAACAACCTGTATTTCGACAGCCCTTCCTTCGATGCTTTTCAGGACAATGTGGTCGGGGCGCCGCAGCGCGTAAAGTACCGCATCCGCTGGTACGGGCGGCCTTTTTCTACTTTGGAAAAGCCCGTGCTGGAGCGAAAATCCAAGGAAGGCGAAGTGGGGTACAAAAAATCCTTTACCTTACCGCCCGGTCCTCATTCCCTGTCTGATATGCCGAAACTGGTGGATCAGGCGCGCCACGAGCTGTGGAAAGGCAAAGAAATACAGCCGGTACTTTTCAACTCCTATTACCGCACCTACTGGTCTGCTTACCACGGCCGCTTCCGCATTACCATCGACCGGCAGATGCAGTTTGCTCCTTATACTGCGCGGGAGATAAGGCGTCTGCCTTTTCAGGCGCCTGGCCTGGTCATTGAAGTGAAATACGGCCTGGAAGAGGTGGAAGAAAGCGATTTCATCCTGCAGCACCTGCCGTTCCGGCAGACAAAAAGCTCGAAGTACGTAACGGGGGTGAATTTGTGCTATGGCAGCCTGATCTAAATCGCTTGCCCATTGCTACCCCTACTGCACACTGCTGACTGACTGCAAACTGCCTACTGATCAGAACTTCGGGCAAAGCACCACCTCATCCTCATACTCACCCAGGTAAGCGATGGAGATCTCGATGGCGCCGCGCCGGTTGCGCAGGTTGCCGAGGGCGTTCATTTTGGCGTCGTAGCTCATGCCCAGGAGGAAATTGTTGAACTCTATACCCACCATGCCCACTACGGCATCCAGGGAAAAGCTGTTGTTTTCATTGCCCACGGGCCGCACCCATCCGCCGACGTGCAGGGCGGTGCCGCTGAACTCGTCGATTAAGAAGCGGATGTTGCTGCCGGCATTGACCGCCAGGTGTGGGCCCTGGTTGTAGAACAGGCCCCGCGGATGCACCTGTATGCCTTCCGTGACGGGAATGCTCAGGCTGACATAAGCGGAATATTTGCGCAGCAGGGGGCTGCTGTTGCTCAGTTCCGGATTATCTTCATCGATGAAGAAGCTGGTTTCCGGCTCCATGATGTGGTGCATGGAAGCGCCGGCAAAAACCCCCATCTGGCGTTCGGGAGCATAGGAGTAGTTGATGCCTACGGCGAAGTCGGCAAAAGCAAAGTTGTTTTCCGGGAGGATCTCCGCAGTGGGGTTGTCATATCCGCTGGAGCCACCAAACTGGTCTTCGAAGAAGAGGTTTTGATAGCCAAAGTTGCGCTGAGAGATGCCGGCCTGCGCCCCCAGGCTCAGGAACTGGTCATTCTTAGGGCTGAGCGATTTGTGGAAACCACCCGAAAGGTTGATCTGGTTGTTGGAATAGCCCACATCCGGCACTTTGTCATTGTAAAATACCACACCTACGCCGAAGGCGTCCTTATAGCGTTTGCCGATATTCGCCATGTTGAAGCGCAGGTCGATGGCGCCGGCAAAAGTCTTGTAGGGCTCCTGGTCGCGATAAATGAAGGCCACGCGGTATTTTCCGCCGAAAGTGCCCGTCAATGCCGGGTTGAGGGTCAGCGGGGAGGCAAAGAACTGCGTGAAATGCTGGTCCTGCGCCTGGCTGGTGCCCAGGGCGAAGAGTAACAAAAAGAGGGTGGGTATGAGGTTCTTCATATAGCTTTCGGCTTCTTGTGGTGTGGAACATAAGTTCCTTATAAAAATTTTCGCTGAACGATCAATGTCATGTTTGGGGTTATCAATCCTTTGCGAGGATCATATCAAGTGGTATTACTGGCGAAAGTTTTTATTCCACACCACTGGAGATCCGCGCAAAGGTAGGCGGCCTGTTCGATATTTTACAAAGAAGTCAACGGACTTTCCGGGATAATTATTATTTTTGATAATGTGGTAAGTCGGCAGACAGCATAAGTTTACTTAAACTGCTTCGATAGCAGAGCGTGAAATGCTTTACGCTCAGGCGTTCGGGGCAGATTGTTGAGTATGGCGAAACCCGCCCCGGTACGGGCCCGTATGGTTATGGGTTTGGGTATGGGTATGGGTTACATTGCTAAATTGTCACAATGTTTGCGTCCGCCTGCTTAACAGCCTGCGGCGATGGATAAACTATGGCGGCCGACATTTTTTACCGCCAGCCGGGCATCAGCAGTCGAGGAAACCCCGCTCTTCAGAGCGCAAAAAACAGCAGCCCAGATGTCATATGCAATCTGCCCAGTAAGCATTGTCCCGATCCGGAACAGCTCCTCTGATAAGAGCGAGATGATCTCGCAACTGCTGTTCGGAGAACTGGTCGAAATACTGGAAACCAAGGGGCGGCAGTGGTCAAAAGTCCGCTGCGGCTGGGACAACTTCGTGGGCTGGATCGCTTCCAATCAGCTCAAGGCCGTCACTCCTTCCGAATTCGCTCACTTTCAGGAACATTTTGCCTACAGCCTGGAACTCTACCAGCCGCTGCTTGCGCAGGACCAGTGCCTGCCCATCGTCATGGGCGCACAGCTGCCGGGCTTCGACGGCATGCGCTTCAAGCTCGACAATACTTACTATACCTTCAGCGGCCAGGCCGTTTTTCCGGAAAATATAGAACAGGCGGCTACTTTCATCATGAAGGTGGCGCGGCGCTACCTCAACGCGCCCTTCCTCTGGGGCGGCCGTTCGCCCATGGGCATCGATGCGCCGGGTTTCGTGCAAATGGCCTTCAAACTGGCGGGCGTGCAGATGCCGCGGGAAGCCGCCCAGCAGGTGTACATCGGCACTCCTGTAGACTTTGTGGAGCAGAGCCTCCCGGGAGACGTGGCCTTCTTTGAGAACCGCGCCGGCCGCATTTCGCACTGCGGCATCATCCTGCCCGGCAATGAAGTGATCCATGCCTACGGCAGCGTCCGCATCGATTCCATCGACCACTACGGCATCTACAACCGCGAGCATGGCCGCTATACTCACCGCCTGCGCGTGGTGAACCGCATACTGGATAACAATAAAGAAGTGGCGCGGCAACCCGAGGAGCAGGAAGCGGAAGTGGTAGTAAAAAACCAGTTTGAACTCTTTAAGTAACCATACTGTTTTCTACACCGCCTGAATAATATCGTACTTAGTTAGTATATGCAGCGTCCCCGCCTTGTCTTTGGCCATCACTGCCGGTATGCTTTTGCTGACGTATTTGCTCAGCTGGCTGAAGGGCAGGTCTTCGTTGACCACCGGGAAGGGAGCGCCCATAATGGCGGACACTTTGTTCTCCGAATTGTCGAAAGGGTTCTCCAGCAGGTAAGACAGTACAGCCGTTTCGGTAATGGAGCCTACCATACTGCCGTTTTCCATGACCGGCAATTGCGATACATCGTGTTCCTTCATGAGCTTGAAAGCATGGCGGACCGTATCTTCTGCGGTGACGGAGTAAAAAGCGCTGCCCTTTTTCATGTTCAGGATATCTTTCACGCTGAGTTCGCGCTCCAGGAAGCCCCGTTCGCGCATCCAGTCGTCGTTATATATCTTGCCCACATAGCGGCTGCCGTGGTCGTGAATCACGACCACCACCACATCATCCTTAGTGAGTTTGTCCTTGAGC
>CAYVVK010000420.1:0-3282 GCA_964454855.1 uncultured Phaeodactylibacter sp.
AGATGCTGGAAAACGCCTTAGCCTATTTATATACCCAAAGCCTGCACTTATGACGCGCGAACAACTCCAATCCCTCCTGGACAGCGAACAATTCAGTGGCCATGGCCGGGAAGCCGAACTGGTGGAAACCCACATCTCCTGGGTCATCCTGAGTGAAAAACACGCTTTTAAACTGAAGAAGCCAGTGAAATTTGATTTCCTGGATTTCTCCACTCTCGAAAAAAGGAAGTACTACTGTGAGCGCGAACTCGAACTGAACAGCCGGCTTACGGAAGGCGTCTATAAAGAGGTGCTGCCCGTCGTGGACTCAGAGGGCGGCCTTCGAATAGGCGGAGAAGGAAAAACGGTAGATTATGCCCTGAAAATGAAACGCCTGGACAGCTCCCGGCAGATGAACCTACTCCTGGAAGAAGGCGCCGTTACTGCCCATCACATGAAACAGTTGGCAGAACAACTGGCTGCTTTTCACCTCCACACGGATGTCATCAGCCAGTCACCCAGCATACAGGAAATGAAAGAGAATTTCGCGGCCCTGGACAGCGTGCGGGATCCGCTGCGGAAATTGCTGGGCGAGGATGTCGGAGAGCTGCTCACCAAAAGCATCTACTTCGCCGGAGAATTGCTGGATTCCTGCAAAGCGCAGCTCCTCAGGCGCTCCCGGCACGGCTATATCGTGGATGGCCATGGCGACCTGCACTCCCGAAATATCTTCCTGCTGGACGAACCCGTCATCTTCGATTGTATCGAGTTCAACGACGCCTTCCGGCAGGTGGATGTACTGGATGAACTGGCCTTCCTGTGCATGGACCTCGATTATTACAGCAGCAGGGAACTGGAAAGGCCCCTGCTCAGAACCTACCTCAAAGAAAACCCCTGCATACTGGACGATACCGACTGGTGCATTTTCAACTACTACCGCTGGTACAGGGCCAATGTCAAGCTCAAGGTCAGTGTCCTGAAAGCCGAGCAGGAAGGGGGAAGTGCCGACAGCAGCGATGTGGAGGAATACTGGCGTTTGTACAGTACCTATTATCACATCCTGAAGCGGGGCCAGAGCCTCGCTCCCGATGAGTTGAAAAAACCGTGAGCAGGCGTTGTCGTAAGGTGCTGAAATGATGACGGCTTTGGCGCATCGGTGGGGCAACAGCTGGAAAGAAAAAAGGAGTGCTTGAACCGCACTCCTTTATATTCCCTAAAATCACCCAATTGAGCTCTTTATCCCTTCGGTGAGAAGGGCGTTAAGCTTTGTTTGCCTTGTCAGTACGGCAAAGTAAAGCCATGGAGCTGCCCGGTGGGCTGACATTTGTCACCTGCGGGCTATGATTTTGATCAACCTCCGGTGGTGCCCCATCAGGGTTTCTCTGCCTGCACCGTGATGCTCATGAGCTGAGCATCGCTCTCCCGAAAGGATGCAAGGGCTTCCGGGCTGACGTATTCCAGGAGCAGCTCGTCCGAAAGGGTGATGGTTCGTTCTTTGGCCAGTGAGATGTTCGTGAACCCGGCATTTTCAATGATGGCCAGGTATTCCTCCCGGGGCAGCGCGCCCGATACGCATCCGGTGTACAGGGCTGCCACCTCTTTGATGTCCTCCGGCATTTTTCCCAGCAGCACGATATCGGAGATGGCAAAGCGCCCGCCGGGTTTCATTACCCGGAATACTTCCCGGAATGCCCGTTCCTTATCCGGCACCAGGTTGAGCACACAGTTGCTGACCACCACATCGGCAGTATGGTCGGGCAGGGGCATGTCCTCGATGTCGCCCTGTATGAATTCCACGTTCTCATAACCGAGCTTCCGGGCATTGGCCCGCGCCCGTTCGTTCATGGCTTCGGTGAAATCCAGGCCGATCACCCGTCCGTTTTCCCCCACCAGGCTGCGGGCCACAAAAGCGTCGTTGCCGGCCCCGGAGCCAAGGTCGAGCACGGTTTCGCCGGCCTGAATGCGCACCGCGTCGGTAGGGATGCCACAGCCCAGGCCGTAATCGGCCTCTTTGACATAGCCCGCCTTTCCTTCGTAACTTTCACTGAAAGCCGTCTCCGGGCCACAGCAACTGCTTGGCCCGCAGCAGCTGTTCTGGTTTTGCACCACTTCGGTGTATTTGGCCCTGACGGCCTGTTTCATATCTTCTTTCATCTTCAAAATATTTTTTGCTTTTTTAAATTTTGTTTGCCCTATTGACGGTGCCGGCAGGAAAAGGACGCAAATTATCCTGCTGCTACCGTTTTTTACTCTTCTTCCTGCGGCCGTTTCTCATAGTGCAGGATGTTGCCATAGCGGTCGGCCTGTATGGCACAGCACTCCAGCAGGGCGTCCTTGAGCATAGCCCGCCCTCTCTGTACGCGGGATTTCGCTCCCGAATAGGAGATGCCGAGCCTTTCGGCCAGCTCCTTTTGGGAAACCCCCTCAATCTCCACCAGAAACACCGCTTCCCGGTATTTTTCCGGAAGGGTATCTATAAAAGGAAGAATGCAATTGGCAAATTCCCGGGTCCTTTCCCGGCCGGAGGTTTCGGAGAAGGCAGTTTGCACATAGGCCTCTGCCTCTTTCCGGCCGTGTTTTACCTTTCGGTAGTGGTCGGTTATCGTATTTCGGGCGATGCGGTACAGCCAGGGGGCCACCCTTGATTCCTGGCGCAGCCCATCCAGGCCGCCCTGCATTTTCAGGAAAGTTTCCTGAAGGAGATCCTGTGCCAGCGCTTCGTCCTTCACCTGGCTCAGGATGTACTTTTTCAGCTTGTTTTGAAACTGTACCCACAACTTTTCGGCTGTCAACATATGATTGTGATCCTCATTTTATTACAAAGACGGGAAAGCGGAGAAAAGACGCAAAATAAATGAGAAAAGTCAGATAACCCAATGATTTATCTCATTCTAAAAACGGCTAAAAGCCCGCTTTTTTATTCTGGATTAAAGCGAGAAATATTATGCCAGCCCTGCCTGCATTTGTACTCGGCATCTGCTTTATGGATGGCCTGCTGGCCTTCGTCGCGGTTTACAGTTCCTGAAAAAGATTGTCGCTGGACTAATTGTCAAAAGCCATGAGAAAAATAAATAAGATCCTTTTTCCAACCGATTTCTCTCCAACCTCCCAAAATGCTTTCCGGCATTGCCTCATGCTGGCAGATAAGTATGGAGCAGAGATCGAATTACTGCACGTCATCTTTCCGGAATACGAAGCACTGGACCTGCCTGTGATGGCGGCCCAGGCGACCCGGGAAAAGGCCGAAGCGGCGCGTAGCCTGCTGAAGTCCTTTGTGGAAACAAGCCTGACTCAGATGCAAAC
>CAYVVK010000420.1:3292-6155 GCA_964454855.1 uncultured Phaeodactylibacter sp.
TGCAGCTGGAAGGCGTGCCCGTCATTCATTCCGATGTGGAGATCGGCACTCCCGCCCGCATCATCACCGACATTGCCCGCCGCGATGAGGCCGACCTGATCGTCATAGGCACCAAGGGGCAGCACAATGTGCTCGAGCGCGTTTTCGGAAGCGTGGCCACCGCGGTTATCGAAAGTGCGCCCTGCCACATATGGGTAGTGCCCGAGCAGGCCCCTTTCGAGAATATCGATATCATTGCCTACGCCAGCGACCTGCAGGAAGCCGACCCCTACCACATCTGGGAATTAGGAAAGATGCTTGAACCCTTCAACCCGGTCATTTACTGTGTTCATGTCAATGTCGATGAATCCGTTGACGGCGCCATGGACTTCGCCACGCTGGGGTCGTTCTTCGAACATCATGCCCCGGCTTTACAGATCAGCTTCCACCCCCTCTCCGGTAAATCCGTGGAAAAAGCACTTGAAGAATTTGTGGAAAACCACGATGTCGATGTACTGGCCATGTACACCTCGCATCACAGCCTGCTCGACCGGATATTCCAGAAGAGCCACACCAAACGCATGGCCTACGAGACTCACGTTCCCTTACTAATCATTAAGAAATAACCAAATTATGGGCGAATTAAGCGTCAAGCCGGTAGCCGAATCAAGACATACCTTCATCAAATACTTGATTCGGGATATAGAGGCATTAGATGAAATGCTCCGCAGGGGCATGTTTGAAAAAGGCCGGGAACGCATAGGCGCCGAACAGGAATTGTGCGTGGTAGACGCCAATTATCAACCCAGCGTGAAAGGGCCCGACCTGCTGGGAGGGCTGCCCGGAGCCTTCACCACAGAGATCGGGCGTTTCAACCTGGAAGTCAACCTCGACCCCTTCGACCTCGACGAAGCGGCCTTCCGAAATACGGAAGCGCAGCTGCGGGAGCTCCTGGGCAAGCTGGATGAGGAAGCCCGGGAAGCGCACGTCACCCCCATCTACACCGGCATACTGCCCACCATTCGCCGTTGTCATCTCGATTTGCAGTATATGACGCCCCGCATTCGCTATTCGGTGCTCAGCGAGGCCATCCGGCAGCAGCGAGGCAGCGATTTTGAGATCCACATACAGGGGCCCGATGAGCTGATCGCCCGGCTCGACAGTGTGCTCTTCGAAGCCTGCAATACCAGCTGGCAACTACACCTGCAGATCCCTCCGGAAGAATTCGCCGAAAAGTACAACTGGGCGCAGTGGATCTCCGGGCCCGTACTGGCGGCCTGCGCCAACTCCCCCCTGCTGTTTGGCAGAGAACTATGGCACGAAACCCGAATCGCCCTCTTTCAACAAAGCATCGACACGCGGAGCTCGTCCAACCACCTGCGCAGCAAGCTCAGCCGCATCGGCTTCGGGCAGAACTGGCTCACGGGCCCCGTTTCCAACCTGTTCAAAGATAATATCAGCCGCTTCCCCCTTCTGCTCACAGGGGATATCGAAGAGGATGCCCTGGAAGCCCTGGAAGCCGGCAGGGTGCCGAAACTCCGGGCCCTCCGCCTGCACAACGGTACGGTATACAGCTGGAACCGGCCCTGTTACGGCATCAGCGATACGGGCTTTCCCCACCTGAGAATTGAGAACCGCTATATACCCGCGGGGCCCAGCATCCCCGATGAAATTGCCAATTTCGCCTTCTGGATCGGCCTGATGAAAGGCATGCCCGAGAGTTACAGTGCGCTTTGTGAAGAACAACCCTTCCAGGTGGCCAAAGACAATTTCTACCGCGCTGCCCGCTCCAGCCTCTGTACCCTCTTCAGCTGGAAGGGGCGGCAGATAGCCGCCCCCACCCTCATACTGGAAGAACTGCTGCCCATAGCTGAGGAAGGCTTGCAGCGGGTAGGGGTCGATGAAAAAGAGATAGAGCGCCACCTGGGGATCATCGAGCGCCGTGCCCTGCTGCGTCAGAACGGCGCCCTCTGGCAGGTCCGCAATTTCCGCAAGCTCTCCAAATGCTACGGCACCGGAGTGGCGGTGCAGGAACTGGCCAAAGCACTGATAGAACAGGGCCGCACGGATTGCCCGGTGCACGAATGGCCTGACCTGCAATGCGAGAACCTCTATAACGCGAGCGAGGGGGAAAGCACCGTTGGGCGGGTCATGAAAACCGACCTCTTCACCATCGCCGGAGAAGAGCCTCTGGAACTGGTGGATGCCGTCATGCAGTGGAAAAAGATACGCCACCTGCCTGTAGAAGACGGACAGGGGAGGCTGGTCGGCCTCATTACCAGGACCAACCTCAGTGAGATCGAGGAACCGGAAAACCAAATTGCCGCCGATATCATGGTGCGCTGCCTGATCACCGTGGAGGAAGACACCGCTCTGGCCGTTGCGGCCAAATTGCTGAAGCAGTATTCCATCGGCTGCCTGCCGGTAGTGCGCAAAGGCAAGCTCGTCGGCTTGCTCACCGATACAGATTTCCGAAAACTATATGGTAACTTCTGATAAAAAATAAATACCTTAAAGCGGCCCTGCAAAAGCCCAAAATATGAGTTTCCAACCACCTCTATTTGAACGGCGAGATACGGAAGGATCCGGCGCTTCACAGAAGAAGATGAAACTGCTCTTTAATAAGGCCTTTCTCTCTCATGATACGGGCATGCACCCCGAGAGCAAGAAGCGTTTACAGCCGTTCAGCAGCCTGCCGGATACCGAACTGATGGACGGAGCCCCCTATCTGCACCTCATCCATACCGAAAACTACATTCAGAAAGTCAGGGCTGCCTGCGAACTGGGCGGCCACCTCGATGGCGATACCGCCACTTCCCCGGGAAGTTTTGAGGCGGCGCGCTACGCAGTGGGCGCCACGCTGATGGCAGCCGAATCGGGAGAC
>CAYVVK010000421.1:0-6151 GCA_964454855.1 uncultured Phaeodactylibacter sp.
AGCGCAGCCTTTAACCGCGCTAAACACATACAAAGAATTTTCTTTGACGGCCTCCCGAAAAACTAACCTCACTAAATAGAAAAAAATTCACCAAGCTATGATTCTAATATTCGGCCTTGACCACCATTGTAGGCACCTTCTCGTTAATGGCCAGCAGTTTTTCGGTGACGCTGCCCATCAGCAGCAATTCCACCTGGGAATGCCCCCTGGCGCCAATGATGATCAGGTCGGCTCTGTTTTCCGATGCATAGTCTAAAATATACTGGGCGATGCCGGGTTCGTCGCGGCATACCAGTTCTATCTTGATGTCGTCTTTGTATTCGGGTACGTGGGTCTTGAAGGCCTCGCGGTGGTCATCCTCCAGCATCTCCTTGAACTGGTTGCGCGTTTTCTGGATCTTGTAGACGCTGAGGTTGGGCATCTCGTAGATGTTGAGGCAGGTGAGCTCAGCGGGGTCCTTCAACTCGAGGTTGATGGATATGGCCGTGCGCAACGCCTTCAGGGAGTCCTCGGAAAAGTCCACCGGAACAAGTATCCTTTTCAGCTGGCTCTTCGACTGGTCGGGGAGGATCAGGGCATTGCACTTGGCCTTGCGCGCCAGGTTCTTGGCCAGAATGCCGTGCTGGCTGACGCCGCTCTTCTGGCCGATAACGATGAGGTCGGCGCGTACGTCCTTGGCGTCATCGAGCAACTCTTCCAGCGGGTTGCCTTCTCGCACATCAAATTCTATGTGTACGGTATTGTGGTCCGTTATCCGCGACTTGATCTTTTTCTGCAGGTGGTTGACCACCTCCTTATTGATCTCGTAATTGCTGATCAGCCCTTCGGCCTCTTTGCCAAGGCCGACGTTCAGAATATCAAACTTAGGCAGGACATGCAGGAAATAAGCGGAACCCGTGGGTACCTCCGTTGTCAAAAAGTCAAGATACTCAAGGATCTTGTCATCGGTCGGGCCTAATTCAAGGGCGACCATAGCCTGCCTGATCTGGTAAGGCGTAATAGGCTTGTTGGTTGGGTTCATGACTTTCTGGCTTAGGGCTTTCATAATGGCCTGCGTTAAAATACATACTATCTCATGCTTCCAAATTTAGGGACTGGCCGCTCAAGGCCTAATGATAATTGTCAGATGGGGCACTGACTTTTATCAGGCGTGGGTGGAGGGAGAGAGAGACTGGGGAAGGGCGAGCAGTGCAGCCAGGGGGCAGCCTCACCGGTCCTCATACCACTTGTCATCGGTAAATTCATGCGGGCTGCTGTCCTCGGCGCGCAGTATGATCCAGGCCTGGTAAATGACGAGCACCGGCAGGCCGATCAGGCCCGTCCATATCGTCAGCTTGGAAGGGAACAGGAACATAAGGATCACCAAAAGGGCCAGAATGACAAAGATCCAGGCGGAGGTAGTCTTGTAATGCATGTGGGTCAAGGTTCTCTTCTCAGGCGGCTTCCGGTATCAGGATTTTCTTTTCCAAGCGGATATCATACCAGCGCCCAACGTTATAGACTTCTTCAAATCCGAGGTTCTGCAGGGACTGCGCCACCCATTCGGAGCGGATGCCCTCTTCGCAGCACAGCATCCAGGGCCGGGGCAATGCCTGGAACTCATCCAGATAATAGAGGTGAAGGCCCCAGGGAATGTTTACCGCACCATCAGTATGGCCCCATTCGAATTCTTCTTGGGAACGCACGTCGATAAAGGTGCCATTTCTTGCATTGGGAATGTCTTGGATCATCATAGCAGGAGCATTTTGGTGAATAAGAATCGCCCCGCACGCTCTCATTGCTCGCCAACTGGCTGGCGCCCGATAAAAGGGCGGTAATTTGTGCCTAAAATGCAACTATTCCAAGAGCATTTTGGTGATAAAAATCACTACTGCTGAAAATTATGGCCATTGCCAGGGCCGGTTACTTCAGCGGCTCCACCGTATAACCCGCTTCCCGCAGCAGCGCGACGACGCCTTCTTCCCCACCGAGGTGGCCGGCGCCGACGGCGAAGAAGGTCGGCCCTTCCTTCATCATGGTAGCCATAACGGGTATCCAGTTGCGGTTGCGGCGCACCAGCAGCAGGTCTTCGTACTCGCCTACGCCCACCGCCTCGTCCTGCATCATGGCCTGCATGCCCGCCAGGTCCTGGTTTTTGTACAGTTCCACCATCTGGGCGAACTGTCCGTCACCGGTATCTTCAGACTGTATGCTGCTGACGAGCATTTCCGCCTGTACTCTGTAGGGGATACTATCGAACATGCTCATCTGAAACTCTGCGGTTTCCAGGCCGTCGATGGGGAGCTTCCGCTCCTGGGCCATCGTCATCAGCTCCATTTCGTAGGAAACGACTTCGCCGCTTTCCATATTCATCATGTCTTTCCCGCCAAGAGCGGATAAGAACATCGGCTTCAGCCTCTCGAGGAACATCATGGGCAGGCCCATGGACTCAAAATGGCCTTTGACGACGGCATAGTCCTCCTCACTGAGCAGGTCCTGCAAGGTGGTATCTCCTGCCATAAAAGATTTCATCATGAGCGGCATGAGCTTCGTAAAATCCATCATGTCCTCCATGTCGATCTCGAAGGCCACGCGCCGGGCCTTGTGGAAAGACGCTTTGGTGGCGTCCGTCAGGAAGAAATCCTCCTTGCCGATCATGTGGATCGTGCCGTAGAGGTAGGATGGCGCCTCCAGGCCATTCCCGCTGATCTCCCAGAGCAATGAATTTTCTTCGGCAGTAGGGGCGTATTTAGCCGAACTGGCCGGTTGTGCCCAGGCGGCAACGGCCAGCAGGGCAAAAAAGAGTGAAAAACACAATTTCCTCATATCTGATTTTTTAAGGCAAATGTCTGGTTTGAAAATAAACAACAACATAATGGCAGATGGGTTGCTTCTCCGGGGAAAAAACGACGGATAGGCTGCTATTACTTCTACCATTAAACGCACTGAACAGTAAATAGATTATACCTCAGCACTTGCCTATACTCCCGCCTTGGGGTATATTGGGCGAAAAAAAATGGCACCTTTCCATCTTGCTTTTCCCGTGCGTGACATCGAACAGACACGCCAGTTCTACGGAGGCCTGCTCGGCTGTTCCGTAGGCCGCAGCGCCGAGCGCTGGATAGATTTCGACTTCTGGGGCAACCAGATCTCCGCCCATCTGGTGGATGAAGATATGCCCGAACCTCTGGCAAACCCCGTTGATGGCAAACAGGTGCCCGTCAGGCACTTCGGCGCCATCCTCTCCATGGAAGAGTGGGAGGGCCTGGCAGAACGGCTGAAAACGTATGGCATCGACTTCATCATCGAACCCTATATCCGCTTCCGGGGCGAGCCCGGCGAACAGGCCACCATGTTCTTCCTCGACCCCAGCGGCAACGCCCTGGAATTCAAGGCCTTTAAGGATATGGCGCAGGTCTTCGCCACATGAGAAGTCGGGACGTCTAAAAAGTCGAGGGGTCCGGGAGTAAGCTGACATTCAGACATCTCGACACCTGGACGGTTTGACGTCTGAACGTTCCAAGGTTAAAAGTTCGCCGCCACCTGCGCCCGCCCCGTATGCACCACCCGGGCCTCTCCGGTCTTTCGCCCTTCGTAGCTGATCCTAAGCTGGATGTTTTTGGCAACCTGCCGGTCGAGGCTGAGGTTCCAGAGGAAGTTCCGGCCGCGCTGCAGGCCATTGAGCATGGCAAAGCCCACCGGGGAGTTGGGGTTGCCTTCAAACTGCACTTTCACGAAAGAAAGACGGGCTTGCAAAGCGCTTCTGGCAGAGCGGTTGTAGCGGGCTTCCAGTTCGAAATCGTGGCGTTCGGAGCGTTCTTCTCCCCCGGGCTGTTCGTTTTCATCCGTCTGGAATTCGTATTTCAGGCTGGCGCGGAAATCGCGGGAGGGCAGAATGGAGAGTTCCGGAGAAAGGTTGATAAAGCGAATCTGAAAATCCTTGTTGTTGAAAAACTCCGAATCGCTCGTACGCAGGCCTTGTTTGGCTGACAAGCGGGTGCTCCAGGACTGGGAGATGTTCCAGCGGCCCTGAATGTATTGTTCGCTGTTGCGGCGGCTCTCGAAGCCGGAGGTCTGTACAAATTTATTGCGGTTGTCCGTCATGCCCAGCTGTATGTCGTAAACGGGGTCCGCCTGGTTGAAGAAAAGCACGTTGCGGACATTGGAGCTTACTGCTACCAGCGCCGTGTCGGCCACATCCAGCTGGAAGGGGTTCCAGGGCCTGACGGCTTCGGCCTTCTGGGTTTTCCGCTTGATACTCAGGGTGGAGATGGTGGAAAGGCGGGATAAAAAGCGCCGCACCCCCTCGGCAGCGTACCAGATGGCCCGGGGGTTCACCCTCAGGCTCTGATTGAGGTTGACGTTGTCGGTGCGTATGAACTCATCCGTCACGGTGGTCACGCGCACATAGTTGGCCAGGTCCTGAAAAGGAGCGATCTCCATTTCGTTGGGTTGAATGATGCCGTCGTTGTTGTACAGTGAGTCCAGCCATATGTAGTCTCCCTCTCCGGGATTGACGCGCAGGAAGGTGAACTCCACCTTGGGCTCCTGCCCGGAGCCGATCTCATAGGTCGTGGCGGATTGAATGGTGCCTTTGATCAGGCTGAGGTTCAGGTCGGAACGGCCGAGGTAGGTCTCTCCGGGCTCCTGAAGCAGCAGGCCGGGTTTTTCCACCTGCAGCTGGCGATAGGTAAAATTGCCCGCCAGTTGCAGGCGGGCCTGCCAGCTGCCGTTCACATTGAGTTCGCTGGCGCTGGTGCTGGTTTCAAACTGCTCTTCTACCGGGGCATAGTCGATGCGCTGGCTGAAGCTGGCGCCGTACTGGTAGTTCTCCCGGGTTTTGTTTTCCAGAAAAAGGCGGTAGCGGTTGTAGTAGAAGCTGGTGGCGGAGAGGGTATCCGTCCCGTTATGGAAACGGCTGCTGCGCTCCTGCTCGCCGTACACGCCCAGTTTCAGCTGGCCGAGCTGCGGGAAAATCCGGGCAATGGTTGCTTTAGGCCTCAGGAAGCGAATACGCTGGCCGGGCGTTTCCGACTGTAGCAGGCTGGCGTCGGCCTCTGTTTCCCAGTAGCGGGCGAAGCTGCGCAATTGCAGGCTGTGGCGGGTTCCGGTGTAGAGGCTGTCGCGCAGGAAGCCGCTGAAGCCATAGGTGAGGCTGCCCAGGCCCGGCTTGCGCAGGCTGAGCCTGCCTCTTCCGATCTGTTCTCTGGCGCGTTCCACCTGCCCTACGCCCTGCACATTGGCCAGGCTCCAGTCGCGCAAAAACTCCGGATTGCGGTAGGGGTTGAGCGATTCGAAATTCTCCTGTACGAATTCGTAGCTCAGCCCGCTGATGAGCTGCCAGCCGCTGCTGTCGCTGCTGAGTGAAAAGACGCGTTCAAAGTCGGTGTAGGCGGCGATGCCCAGGTCGTCCCCGCTGTCGAGGGCGGAAAAGCGGTTGAGGTCATTGCGGCTAAGCGATATTTCGGTAGTGAGGCTGGACTTAGGGGAAAAGTCGTAGCGCCCGCCCAGGGTAAACATTTGTTGTTGCCGGGGCGGCAACAGCTGTATCACCGGTTCGAAATCGCCCAGCGGCAGGCAGTCCGGCCCGAACCCCACCCAGCGGTAGACGCGCTCGTTGGCCGCCTGCGCTTCGTCAAGGACGTACTGGCCGTTGCCGGCGCCTACGAAGGAGAAACGGGCGGTGAAGCGGGCGCTGTCGGGGTCAGTGGTGAACTCGAGGTACTGCAGGAGGGTATCCTGCGGCCCGCAGCCGATGAGGGTGTCCACCTTTTTGTAAGCCACGCGGAAAGGCACGAACTCATCCAGGGTATCGATGCTGGGAAAGAGCGTGCCGCCGGCCTCATCGCCGGCCTGGCTGAGGATGCGCTTTTGTTCATTGCTCAGGCCGAGCTGGCCGGTGGCGTTCTTGCTGTCCTGCTGGCTAAGCAGGTTGAAGTCGAGCCTTAGCTTGCCCCGTTCGTAGGAGGTGCCTGCCGCGTAGAGCGAGCGCACGTAGTTCTGGTCGGAATATTCAAACTCCACGACGATCCGGCTGTCTTTGGTGATGAGGCGTTTGTTGGTGAAAGTGACTTCCCCCCGGTTGTAGTCGATGATATAATCTTCTTCCAGCCCGCGGGTGAGCAGTTCGCCGTCGAGGAAGACGCGCTCCGTGCCGGCCAGCACGATGATG
>CAYVVK010000422.1:0-6135 GCA_964454855.1 uncultured Phaeodactylibacter sp.
GGCGGCGCGCCCGGAGGTGCCGATAACCAGGTCGTGCTCGCGGGGGTGGATCTTCATGTCCATGGTAGAAACAACGGGGTAGCCGGCTGTCCACTTCGTCCAGTTTTTCCCCTCGTCGATACTGACGTACAGGCCGAATTCCGTGCCCAGGAACTGCAGGCGCGGCTCGAGCGGGTCCTGTACCCAGGACAGGCAGTAGCCTTCCACATCGCCTTCGTACACCATGGCCTCCCAGGTTTTGCCATAGTCGCGGGTACGGTACAGGTAGGGGCGCCAGTCGCCGCGGCGGTAGTTATTGATCACCACATAGGCTTCTCCCTCGCTGTGCGCAGAGGCATGTACCTGCGGGATCCAGCAACTGTCGGGTACTCCCCTCAGATTGGGGTATACATCCGTCCAGTTCTTACCGCCGTCGCGGGTGAGCTGCAGGCGGCCGTCGTCGGTACCTGCCCAGATCAAACCTCTTTCCAGGGGGCTGGCAGAGATGGCAATGATGGTGCAGTGGTTTTCCGCGCCGGTTACATCATAGGTGAGCCCACCGCTCTCTTTTTGTTTCTGCTTTTGCGGGTCATTGGTGGTCAGGTCGGGAGAGATCAGCTCCCAGCTGCGGCCGCGGCCGGAAGACTTATGCAGGTACTGGCTGCCGTAGTAGATCACCCCCGGGTCGAAGGGGTCCTGAGCAATGGCGGCATTCCAGTTGAAGCGCAGGGGTTTGCCTTCGGGGTGATAAGGTTTGGCCCACTGCTGGGCGCCCGTCTCGAAGTCTACCCGTTGCAGGTTGCCGCCCTGCCACATCACGTAGCCATAGCGGTTGTTGTCTTTCTCCACCACCACGTCGAAGCCGTCGCCAAAGCCGATCTCCTTCCAGAGGGTATTGCGGATGCCGCCATTGCGCCAGGCATAGGCCGGGCCGCGCCAGCTGCCATTGTCCTGCATGCCCCCCATTACATGATAAGGGATGTGATCATCCACATTGATGTGGTAGAATTGCGCCACCGGCAGGTTTTCCACGAAGCGCCAGGTTTTCCCCCGGTCGCGGGTGATGGCCATGCCGCCGTCGTTGCCGTCGATCATGTAGGAACCATCCGCAGGGTGTATCCACCAGAAGTGGTGGTCGCCGTGGATGTTGTCCCAGCCCAGCAGGGTCTGGAAGTTCTTGCCGCCGTCTTCACTGACCGACACATTGGAATAGATATTGTAGATGCGGTTCTCATTTTCCGGATCCACCGCGATATCGGCGTAGTAGAAGGGCCGGTCACCTATATTTTGATCTGCTGTTTTCTTCCAGGAATAACCTCCATCATCCGAACGGTAGAGGGCATTTTTTTTGGATTCCACCAGGGCGTACACCACATCCGGCTTGCTGGGGGCAATGGCGATGCCCACCTTACCGATGGTGCCTTTGGGAAGGCCTTCCTCCGCCCCGATCCGCTTCCAGTTCTCTCCGCCATCTATGGTCATGTACAGGCCCGAGCCCTCGCCTCCCGACTGGAAGGCCCAGGGCCAGCGCCGGTAGTGCCACATATTGACGAACATCTTGTCCGGATTGCGGGGATCGACATCGAGATCAGCGGCACCGGTACGATCGTTAAGGTAGAGGATTTTTTCCCAGTTCTTTCCTCCGTCGGTGGTTCGGTAGACGCCCCGGTGTTCGGAGTCGGCCCAGGCATTGCCGATAGCCGCTACATAAACGGTATTGGGCTCATCGCGGTGAATGATGATACGGTGAATATTGCGGGTTTCCCGCAACCCCATGTACTGCCAGCTGCGGCCGCCGTCGATGCTCTTGTAGATGCCGGCGCCGCTGCTTTGGCTGTTGCGGGGGTTTCCTTCTCCGGTGCCCACCCAGATGACGTCCGGGTTGTGTTGGTTGATGGCGATGGCGCCAATGGAGGCTATTCCAACTGTATCGAAGATGGGCGCCCAATCCACCCCCCCGCCTTCGCTTTTCCACAAGCCGCCGGAAGCGGTTCCGACGTATATCATATCGGGGTTCTGCAGATTAACATCTACGGCGGTTACCCGCCCGCTCATGCCCGCCGGGCCAATGCTTCGGGCCTTCATGTTCTTAAAAAGGTTCATGTCCAGGGGCTGGCCTTTGGCCAGTAAGCTTCCCAGGACAAGGAGTATGGCAAGCAGATACCTATTCATCATAGCTCTTTTTTTTATTAAGCCCTGAAGATAGGAAACTGATGGGATTTGGTTAATTAAGGATATCCTGGTTTTCCAATTATCGGGCAATCCCTGAGTAAATGTTATCATAGACAGACCACTAGTGCAGTCGGCAGTAAACCCCGGTACGGGCAGTTGACAGTTTGCCCATACGGGTTTCGCTGTGCGCTCAACAGTCGCAATAATCAAAAGGTTATCAATATATTATAATGCTAACTACCTATCAATTAATTTACTCCCAAAGGACTAGCGGCCTGTGGCCACCTCCCGTTCCGGGTTGGTGATCCACTCGCTCCAGGAGCCGGCGTAGAGTTTGGCGTCTCCCAGGCCGGCATGCTTATAGGCGAGCAGGTTGCGGCAGGCGGAAACGCCGGAACCGCAGTAGAATATGGTATGATCCGCTTCGGTGTCTCCCAATATTTTACGGAATCTCTTTTTTTGTTTGTCGGCTTTCAGGAATTGCCCTTCCTCATCAGCTGCCTCGGGATGAGGTATGTTCAACACACCGGGAATGTGGCCGGCGACGGGGTCCAGGGGTTCTTCTTCGCCGCGGTAGCGCTCCGGAGCGCGGGAATCCACGATCTTGTAATCGTTTTGTTGCCTCAGCGCATCCACATCATGGGCAAAGACGAGCATTTCGGAGCGGGGGCTGGGAATGAAAGCGCGGGGCTTTGGCCGAGGGATAATGGATTCGACGAAGCGTTCCTCTTTCACCCACTTCTGCCAGCCGCCGTCCAGTACGGCTACGGCATCATGGCCCAGCCAGCGCAACAGCCACCACAGGCGGGCGGCGATCATCCCTCCGGCGTCGTCATAGGCTACCACCTGTACATTTCTGCCAATCCCCCAGCGTTCGAAGCGCAGGGCCAGTACATCTATGTTAGGTAAAGGGTGCCTGCCCGTCTTTCCCCGATGGATGGGACCGGATAGGTCCTCATCAAGGTGCGCATAGAGGGCGCCGGGAATGTGGCCCTGCTGATAGGCCCGCCGCCCGGCTTCCGTATCCGTCAGGTTGAAACGGCAATCGATGATCACCCAGCTGGGGTCGTCCAGCTTGTCGGCAAGCGTAGCGGTAGAAATAAGCGTAGTGTACATAGCAGATCTTTTTATGCGGTTTTCAGGGGAGCGTCTTTAGCTGCCCGCTCCTTAACATAATTAATTATTTCTTAAACCAACAATTTGCACCACATCCTTTGCGTAGTACTATTGCGAAAGGGCAAAGCCCGCCGGCGTCATTAAGCCAGGAAAAATTAGCTTTTCCCGGCTTATTGTACCGCTAAATTCCCAACAAAATAAACAATAAAAAGCTTTTCAATAAAAAAAGCACATGCGAACAATTCTAAGTTTTTTGGCCGCCCTGCTTTGTTTTCAGGCCCTCTCTGCTCAGGACAGCCTGCGCTATACTGAGGATTTTCGCTTTACGCGCGGCATCTACACCAGCCTGGAGGATTTTCTGAACAATAGCCCGGTAGAACCCGCAGAGATCATAACCGATATAAACCCTGCTTCGCCTAAGTTCTTCCAGTACCTGCTGGCGCGGGAAGAGTTTCGCTTTCCCAGAAATTTCGAGATCGTCTACATGCAACCCAAGGAGATCTTCGGGTATGCCGACCAGGGCAAGGTGTATTACAGCAACAACTACCGCTTTGAAACCATAGGCAAGATATCCATACTCAGGGAAGTGGATGTGGTGGATTCCTACTCTTCCTTTATCAATCCGGGGGAACAATATCAGGCCGCCCGGGAGGAAGGTTCCGGAAAACGCTATATTCTCGACCTGAAGACGGGAGACTTTTTCAAATATAAGCCCAGAAAAGTGGAGAAATTACTGGAGCGCGACTCCGAACTATACCGGGAGTATGAGGAAGCATCGGGGAAGCGGAAGGAAAAAGCCATGGATTTTATAAAGGAGTACAATTACCGCAATCCCTTGTATTTTCCGAAGGGTGAGGAGTAAGAAATTCACCGCGAAGACGCGAAGAGCGCTAGGGCATCACTGCGCCCTCGCGGTAAATTTTTGATAATCAGGGCTTTTTACCGGGCATCTCGGCGCCTTCCACGAAGCCAAGAGAAACGGAGTTGATGCAGTAGCGCAGGCCGGTGGGCGGCGGGCCATCATTGAAGACATGCCCCTGATGGCCACCACACCGGGCACAAAGCACTTCCGTACGGGCCATGCCCAGGCTGTTGTCTGTTTTTTCCAAAATATGGCTGTCCCGGATGGGCTCCCAGAAGCTGGGCCAGCCGGTACCGGATTTGAACTTCGTTTCCGAGGAGAAGAGGGGCAGGCCACAGCCGGCACAGGTATAGGCCCCATCTTTCTTATTATCCCAGTATTTGCCGGAAAAGGCGCGCTCGGTACCTGCTTCGCGCAGTACGTAAAATTCTTTTTCCGTCAATTCCGCTTTCCATTCTTCGGTGCTTTTATCGACGGGCTGCAAGGTATCTCCCTGCAGGCTGATGAAAGGCCCATCCCCCGTTGAGGATTTTTCCTCTGTTTGGCCATCCTGAGCCTGATTACAGGCCAACAGGCTGAACATAGCGATTAACAGGCAACTGAAATATCGAATAGTCATAGCTTTATATTTTTAATTCAAGTTTCGGATTATCACCGGAGCTTAGCGTCAGTGCTTTGCTTTCGAGGGTTATTGAACACGAGGCGGTAGAAACTGCCATTGAAGAGGGATAATCCGAACTTGCCGGCAGCCGCTCGCCCTTATCCGCAACTTACGTTATTTCTAAATAAATAAAAAGAGAGGCCCGGAAGTTCACAAAAACTGGGTATCTATCCTCAGGGAACGGACATTCACGCTCTTCTTTTCAGGATTTCCCATTGCCATTCTTCCTGCCCGGTTTCCGCCGTACCCGCGGGTGGTTCCACTCTTCGCGCTGGGCGAACTCCACGATGCGCCTCATAAAGGCCATCATGCCCAGGAAGATGAGATAACCTATGGTGAGCACCACATAGATCCAGCGGTAGGAGCCTGCCTCGTCTATGGACAGGGAGGAGAACAGATAGGCGGCCAGGCCCGAGGCTGCGGCCAGGCCCAGGTAACTGTAGATGGAACGCCCCCAGTATTTGAGCATGTTCTCCGCGGAAAGGGAAAACACACTGTTGAACATGGCGAAAAGCAGCATAAAGGAAGCCGCCGTTATCCAGGGAAAGCGGTCGGGTACGTAGATCAGGCCGGTAAGCTTCACCAGTTTGGCCACCAGAATGAACAGGATGACCCCACCGAAGGTAATGGAAGCCTGCAGGACAGGGCTATAGGCCCTGTCAAATATAGAATCGGTACTGTTGGTATTCATGAACTCTCTTTACGTTGTTTAGGGCAGACAGGAATCGAACGGAAAAGAGAACTAAAGGGTTGTCCAAAGTAAGAGAAAAAAACCAGCTTCATAAATAATAAGCCGGTTACCCCAAATATAAGGGCGTCTCATGCAGGCGTCGCTGAAGCCTGCAACATTAATTCTCTTAGCCATGTTAATCCTGTTACACCAATCTGCAAGCCAATACGTGACCGCTCTACACCAAACCATTCTGTGCAGCCTGGCTGCCGTCATGCTCTTCCACCACGCTTATGCGCAGCCTCTGGAGATCTGGCAGATACAAGGCAACGGGGCCCGTAGCCCTTACGAATTTCAGGATGTATTCACCGAGGATAATATCGTAACCGCAAAGGGAAACGGTTTTTTCTTTATACAAACCCCGGCACAGCGCAGCGATGATGACCCGCTCACTTCGGATGGCATACAAGTCAACGCCGCCTATTTCGGGCAGGTGGGCGATGTAGTCAGCATCGGCGGGCGGGTGCTGGAAGTCAATGGTATGACCGTCATCAGCAGTTCAGGCCTGGATATCAGCCTCAGCGGCAGCGGGGCAGAGCTGCCGGAACCCATACCGCTGGACGAAAACCTGCCGGCGCCGGCCCCCATGCCGGTACACAGCCTGGAGCGGGTAGA
>CAYVVK010000423.1:0-2362 GCA_964454855.1 uncultured Phaeodactylibacter sp.
AGAAATGCGCCAGATCGGCGCCCGCCAGGAATCGGCACGCATCGGCGGCGTAGGCTCCTGCGGCAGGGAACTGTGTTGCTCCACCTGGCTGACGGATTTCAAATCCGTAACCACCGCCGCCGCCCGCTACCAGAACCTGGCCATCAACCAGTCGAAACTCTCCGGAATGTGCGGCCGGCTGAAGTGCTGCCTTAATTACGAGCTGGATACCTACCTGGATGCGCTAGACCACTTCCCGAAAAATGCCGATAAGCTACAGACTGAAGCCGGAACGGCCGTGCTCATAAAAACGGATATCTTTAAAGGCCTGATGTACTACGGCTACGAACGCGACGGCAGCCGGAGCAAGGTCTACGCCCTGGAAGCCGCCCGGGTGCGCCAGATCAAAGACCTCAATAAGAAAGGGGAAAAGACCGCCGACCTGGTCAGCCTGCAGTCCATCGTCGAGAATGCCGAGCCGGATATGGACTTCGAAGACGTCACCGGTGCGATCGAACTACCGGAGGAGAAAAAACGTAAAAAGAGAAAGACAAAGCGCAACAAGGGCAAAAAAGGAGAGGCCGACACCAACAGGAACACCCCCCAGAACAAAAGCACTGCTAAGGACAAGGACCCCGACAAAGGCCGCTCCGGCGGTAATAAAGGCAGGGGAGGCCGCTCCCGCCGCCGCGGAGGGCGCCGGAATAAAGGCGGCGACAACAAGGACAAAAACTGATTCCATCAAGTATAAACCATTAGGTACACATGAAATATGACGTCACTGTTATCGGCTCAGGGCCCGGCGGTTATGTAGCTGCCATCCGGGCTGCACAACTGGGTTTGAAAACAGCCATTATCGAACGATATCGTACCCTGGGAGGTACCTGCCTCAATGTAGGATGCATCCCTTCCAAGGCCCTGCTCGACTCCTCCGAGCACTTCCACAACGCGAAGGAAAAGTTCGAACTCCACGGCATTCAGCTCAAAGGCCTCCAAGTGGATATGCCGCAGATGATAAAGCGCAAAAATGAAGTGGTGGAACAGACCGTCAACGGCCTGGATTTCCTCATGAAGAAAAACAAGATAGACGTACATCACGGCCACGCCACCTTCGTCGACGCCCATACGCTGAGCATCAAAAAGGATGACGACTCCACCGAGGAGCTTACCAGCGACAAGATCATCATCGCTACCGGTTCCAAGCCTATTGTACCGGATTCCTTCAACTACGATAAAGAACGGGTCATCACCTCCACGGAAGCCCTCAACATCGACCACGTGCCCAAGAACATGGCCATCGTGGGCGGCGGCGTGATCGGCCTGGAGCTGGGTTCTGTCTTCGCCCGCCTCGGCACCGAAGTGGAAGTCGTGGAATACATGGACCGCATCATCCCCACCATGGATGGCGACTGCAGCAAGGAGCTGATGCGCGCCCTGAAAAAGACAGGCATCAAATTCCATCTCAAACACTCCGTAAGCAAGGTGAAGGTCAATAAGAAGAGCGTGACCGTTACGGTACAAAAACGTGACTCCGACGAAGACTTCACCATCAATGCCGAGTACTGCCTGGTGTCCATCGGCCGCCGCCCCTACACCGCCGGCCTCGGCCTGGATAAGGTGGGCGTGGAGATGGACGAAAAAGGCCGCATCCTGGTCAACGGCCAGCTGCAGACCAATGTGGAGAACATCTATGCCATCGGCGATGTGATCCGCGGCGCCATGCTGGCCCATAAGGCGGAAGAAGAAGGCGTGCTGGCAGCAGAAGTCATCGCCGGCCAGAAGCCGCACATCGACTACAACCTCGTCCCCAATGTGGTCTATACCTGGCCGGAAGTAGCCGGCGTGGGCAAAACCGAAGAGGAGCTCAAAGAGGCGGGAACACCCTACAAATCCGGGAAATTCCCCTTCAAGGCCCTTGGCCGGGCGCGCGCCAGCACCGATACCGAAGGCATGATCAAAGTGCTTTCCCACAAGGAGACGGATGAGATCCTGGGTGTCCATATGGTGGGCCCGCGCACGGCAGACATCATCGCCGAGGCCGTCGCCCTGATGGAATTCCGCGCCTCCGCCGAAGATGTAGGCCGCATGAGCCACGCGCACCCAACCTACACGGAAGCCTTCAAGGAAGCCGCCCTGGCCGCTACGGGCGACCGGGCGCTGCATATATGAGGGAATGAGGGATTGAGGGATTGAGGGAATGAGGGAATGATTGGGGCGCGCCATCTTCATTTTTAATGAGAAGCCAGGTACCATTCATTCCTTCCCTACAACCCCATCAGCCACTCCACCCGGCGGATAAAGGCCGTTTTCGCCGTGGCATAGTCATCCTCACTCTCCCATTTTCCTTTGGCGAGTTTGACTTTCATGCGGTGGTAAGCATCGC
>CAYVVK010000423.1:2372-6121 GCA_964454855.1 uncultured Phaeodactylibacter sp.
GGGCCATGGGGTGGGTGCGCAGATAATCGCGGAAGGCGAGGTGGCGTTTCCAGAAGGGAGAGCCATAATGCACAGCGTGCAGGTGGTGGGTGTGAGGAAAAGCCTCCCGCTCGGGAAGTGCGCTCAGGGTTTCGTATGTCTCCCCTCTTTTTTCCTTCAGGCGGGCAAAAAAGCGGCGCCCTGGCAGTTCTTTTTCGTAGCAGGGGTAGTAGCAGTAACCCAGTTCCAGCAATGGCCCGGCGAGGGAGGAAAGCTCCAACTGTGACGGAATTCCCAGAAGGATATCGATAGTGGGTTTGGCCCCCAGGCCTTTCACTGCCGTGCTGCCGATATGCTCTATGTGGGGAGACAGCTGCTTCAGCGTGGCTTCCAGCTGTTCCCGCTCTTCTTCGAATGCCTGCGCCCAGGCCGGATCGTAGGTGGTTATTTCGATCTTTACTGACATGGGGCGAAAATACGGATAATCTGGTTCAATTAATCAACCAGCCGCCGGGCGGCAGTCAACCAAGTTCCTCCACCTTTTCCAGTATCCACTTTTTCGCCGCCAGGGCATCACAGGCCTCTACCTGTTTTCTGATTTTGGCCACCGCCTGTTTGTCGCCCGGGCTGATGTGGGAAAGCTTCCGGGTGAAGCGCAGCACATTACGGTACTGTTGTCTCACGTCGCGGGAGATCTCTCGTTTGCGGTGCAGGTATATACGGAAGCTCTCCACCAGAGAATCCAGGGCCAGGAATTCGCTGAGCTCGTAGTAGGTCTTCAGCAACATCAGTTTACTCCCCAGGGCATAAACCAGGTTTTGGTACTCCACCTCGCGCAACTGTTCGATGACCTTTTCGTAATCTCCCTGGTGGAAGTACACTTTGGCCAGGTTGTAGGCCAGGGCGTTTTCCTGTTTGCCCTCCGGCAGCTTATCTGTATAATCCTGAATGAAACCTTCCACCCATTTGAATTTACCGATATGCAGGCCTACGGTGATGATATTCTTATAGGCTTGGGCATTGAGGGAACCATCCTGAAGTAAAAGGCCCTGCCGCAGGGAAAACTCATTGAGGTCGAAGAGCTCGTAGAAATAATCGGACTGCCCGCGGTTGATCTTGATGTCGATGCAGTAGTTTTTCAGATAGGTGGCCAGTTCACGGAGGCTGGAATCCGCAAATAGCTGGTGGCTTTCAAACAACAGGGCCTTTAACACACGGTAATGCGGTTCCTCTTCCGGCCGGGCCAGCATCTGCACCACCAGGCAGTACGCCCTGATCAGCGGCTCCTCCGCCAGAGGGCTGGCCATTACGCTTTCGCAGAAGCCCGGTTCCGGCTTAAGGCCGGAAGAAATGGATAGGAACTTTTCATAGCCCAGCACATCGCTGTAATGCTTCAGTTTTTGAAGCGTATAGTAACAGTCCAGCTGCTGGTCGGCACGCTCCAACTCCAGTAATTGGCCGGCCCGCTGAAATTGTTGCTCCTGCTGGCGGTGCTGCAGGCGCTCAAAGCGGAAGTCCTGCAGATAAGCCCCCTCTTCTTTCACCCTCCGCTTTTGTTGCAGAGATTCATACTGCCGCACCACCCCGCGGTAGTGCTTCTCCAGGCCTGGCCCGGCGAGCGCGTCCATCAGGTGGAGAAGCTTCGGGCCTTCTGCCGACTGGCAACTGCTGACGTACAGGAAGTCGTAGGCCTGATACGTTAGTTCAGAGCACAAACGGCGCAATTTGGCATCATCATAGGCTGATTTGCGAAATAACTTTTTCCAAACAACTTTCTTTTTCAGCTGTTCTTCCTCCAGTAGATTTTCGCTGCCCAGAAAGGGTTCGACGATATCAAACAGCGCCGTCAGTTCCGCCTTTTCATTAAAAAATGGCGATTCCAGAAACTTGCGGAAGCGGTTCCGGCCGTAACCAGAAAAAGTTTGCAGCAGAGAAAGAAGCTTCGAACTCAGCATAATAGATCTTTACAGCCGACAAATCAGCACAAAACACAAAAATAAACTACTGATATTCGTTAACTTAGGATACTTACAACCTGTGTTAACCAGCAACAATTTACAATAATTGTTCTTTCATCAGGCCATATCGCTTGATATTTTTGTACCATGCCCATTCTTCAAAAACCGAGCTATGCAGCACCGATTAAAACTCCTTTACCTCCTACCCCTGGCCTTTCTGGCAATAACTGTTGCCGCCCAAGACTCCTGCATTGACAGTAGCCTGGTGGATATTTCCATGGAGTGCCCGGGAATTGAAGAGCCGGTTTGTGGCTGCAATGGCATCACTTATACCAATGCCTGCCAGGCAGAGAACTGGCACGGCCTGGCCTCCTGGACGGCGGGCGCCTGCCCGCAAAGCTGCGAAGCGTCTTTCTTCTTTTCTTACCAATCGGAAAATACGGCCCTCTTATACAATACCTCAATGGCATACGATTCGGCAGAATGGCGCTTTGCCGGGGAAACCTCGCCGGCGACAGGCGATGGGCGCACCCTCATCCGCACCTTTGAAACCGACACCAACTACGTTTGCCTGCGCATCTGGAACGAGGAGGGCTGTGAAGACGAGCTGTGCCTTCAGATCTATCCCGGCGCCCCTGAGGAGATGTGCAACGTGACCGACTGCGTCTGGCCGGGGGACGCAAACGGCAACCGCCGGGCTAACATTTACGACCTGCTGAACATCGGCCTCGGCTTCAACACGGCCGGCCCGCAACGCCCTTTTTTCCCCGATGAAGAAGATCCCACCGCCTGGCTGCCTAATTACTGCCCCGACTGGGCGAACTGGGCCGGTGTGGTAAATTTCAAACACCTCGATTGCGATGGCAGCGGCCTGGTGGATGAACAGGATGTGGAGGCCATACGGAGGAATTACGCTCCCGAACCCAATTTCCTGTCCACACCCGTGGCGCAGGCGCCCCCCGTCTATCTCGAATTCGAAAGCACCGAGCCCATCATCTATGATGACAATACCGATACCATTGTCTTCTACGCCAACCTGCTCATAGGAAATGAAGCATACCCCGCCGACGGCCTGCACGGGCTGGCCCTGCAACTTAACTATCCGGAAGAACTGGCCGCCCAGGGATCCATCGTTGTCGAATATAATAACAACTCCTTTTTCGGCCCGGCGGCGGAAATACTCTCCCTGAGCAGAGCGCACGGCAACGGCGAGCTGGGCATAGCTTTCAGCCAAAAGAACACCAATGGGGCCACAGGCTTCGGCCCCATCGCCCGCCTGCGCTTCATCGTCGAATCCGACATCATCGACGGCCGCCCGGAGCCGGAAACGCATTTCGAGATCGATGTGGAAGGAGTTCTGCTCTACGACAAAAATGGAGAAGTGATGGAATACAGCACCAAAGGCCCGGCGAAAATAGCCCTCATCAAAGACACTACCGCCGGTGGAAATGAAGCCTCCCGCCCTGTTGGTATTCGCCTGTTTCCCAACCCCGCAAGCTCACTGGTACAGATTCAACTCACGGGCATAGAACCGGAGCAGGCCGTACTCATAAATTCCCTGGGCCAAAAGGTGTGGAACAGCTCCGGGCCGGGTCCTTCCCTGCAGATCGATGTCTCCGGCCTGCAGGACGGCCTGTATATTTTACAGCTGCAAACGGAAAAAGGCATTTTTGCAAAACAGCTGGTGGTGAACAGGTAACCTTAACTCCCGGCGCTCCTGTCGCTGCCGCGGGCCGTTTTACACGGCGGCGATGGGGTTGTGTAAGTGTTACTTTGATAACGGTGAATGTATTTCAAATTCTCCAAGACGAA
>CAYVVK010000424.1:0-500 GCA_964454855.1 uncultured Phaeodactylibacter sp.
GATTTCTCCGGCAGGCGGCCCGCACTCAGCCCCAAATCCCGGACTTTCCTCTCCGACGTCGTCTGCTTCAATGCCGGCAAGACCGCCGAAGAGATCGGCGCAAAGGCCATCATCGGAATGACCAGCTCGGGCTATACCGCCTTCAAGGTGTCGAGCTACCGCCCGAAAAAGGGCATTTTCATATTCTCAGACCGCATGCACATGCTGGCCACTCTCAATCTCGTATGGGGCGTACGCTGCTACTACTACGACCGCTTCACGACCACCGACGAGACCATCATAGACGTCACGGAGATCCTCAAGCGGGAAGGCCGCATACAGGAGGGCGATATTGTGGTTAATACCGGGAGCATGCCGCTGCACCGCCGCCATCGCACCAATATGATGAAGGTAACCGTCGTAGAATAACCCGACACTCCTGTCTGTATTCCCTTCGTACAGGAATCCTTGGAGTGTGGCTCCGCCGGCTATGCCCGGCGGGCTTTGTTTTTTTCCGCAGG
>CAYVVK010000424.1:510-2967 GCA_964454855.1 uncultured Phaeodactylibacter sp.
CCCAAGAGCAAGGCGCCAAAAGCGCTTGCCAGGCCGCTGTTCCACACTCCCGGAGAAGCTTCCTTGGAGCAAAAAAGAAAATCCCGGCCGGAAGCTCGGCCATTTTCACCTTCCTTCCGTTCAAACATTACAGACAGTTTATCCTTTATTATTCTAATGAAGTAAAATCAAAACCATTCATGAAGATCATTATTCCTATGGCGGGCCGTGGCTCCCGCCTCCGCCCACACACCCTGACCATCCCCAAACCGCTGATCCCCGTTGCCGGAAAACCCATTGTACAGCGCATTGTCGAAGACCTCCACGACGCGCTGGATGAGAAAGTGGAAGAGGTCGCTTTCATCATTGGCGATTTCGGCAAGGAAGCGGAACAGCAGCTGGAGAAGATCGCCAAAAGCATCGGCGCCAAATGTTCCATCTATTACCAGGATAAACCGCTGGGGCCCGGCCATGCCGTGCTTTGCGCCAAGCCCAGCCTCGACGGGCACTGCCTGGTCGCTTTCGCCGACACGCTCTTCAAGGCCAACTTCAATTTCGACCCTCAGGAGGAAGGCATCATCTGGGTGCAGAAGGTGGAGGACCCCTCCTCCTTCGGCGTGGTGAAGGCCAATGATGACAATATCATCACCGATTTTGTCGAAAAATCACCGACCTTTGTCTCCGACCTGGCCATAGTGGGCATCTACTATTTCCGCGAAGGGAACAAACTACGCAACACGCTTCAGAAAATGGTGGATGAAGACATCCGCGACAAAGGCGAATACCAGCTGACCACCGCCCTGGATATGCTGAAGAACAAGGGGGCCCGGTTTCGCCCTGCGCAGATCGAAGAATGGCTCGACTGTGGCAACAAAGACAATGTATTGGCCACCAACCAGCGAATGCTAAGCCTGAAACAGGATAGTGAACAGCTCGTAGCCGCCAACATAAGCCAGGAGAATGCGGTAATCATTCCTCCCTGTTATATTGGAGAGCATGCTGTGATCAGAAACAGCGTTATCGGCCCATATGTATCCCTCGGCAACAATTCCGTAGTGGAGCATTCCGTTATTAGCAATAGTGTCATTCAGAACAACACTAAAGTACGCCATGCCAACCTCAGCGAATCCATGTTGGGCAATGAGGTTGATTACGAGGGTGAAAAGTCCGAAATTAGCATCGGCGACTATTCCGAGTACTCCGGTTAGCAGTTCTGGCCCCTGAGGCCTATCTTCCGGCCGGAGATACTGTACTGTAGAGATATTTGAAAACATGATGAACACAATAAGACAATTGCTGGGCCTGGCCATACTCTGCCTGCTGGCAGGGCCCATGGCCGCCCAGGTGGAAAGGGTAAGCGAAGAGGAGGTGAACCTGGAAAAGGTTTTTATCGATGCCAGCCGGGAAAAACTGCTCGGCAATTATGACAATGCCATCGCCCTGTTGAAGGAGCTGCTTAAAAAAGACGATAAGAATGCTGCCGCTGCTTTCGAGCTGGCGCGGGTATACGAAGCTTCCGGCGAGGACGACAAGGCCATCAAGGCGGTCAAGGATGCCGTTGACTGGGCGCCTTCCAACAGCTGGTACCTTAAATTTCTGGCCGACCTGTACCAGAAGTCCAACCGCAATGAAGAAGCCGCCGAGGTTTACGAGCAGGTCGTGGCGCTGGAGCCCGACGATGAGTTCAACTACTTCCGCCTGGCTTACTTCCTGGTGCGTGCCGACCAGATCAACGACGCCCTCAAAGTGTACAACCGCCTGGAAGAACGCCATGGGATCAGCGAAGAGATCATCCGCCGCAAGCACTCCCTTTACCTGGGCATAGGAGAGGATAAAAAAGCGGCCCGCGAACTGCAGCGCCTCATTGAGGCCTTTCCCAATAATATGGATTACCGCCACCTCCTGGCCAGCTTTTACGAACAGATCGGCGATACGGAAAAGGCCCGGGATGCCTACCAGGAGATCCTTCAGCTGGACCCCGACAACGCCAAGGCCCAACTGGCACTGGCCGGCAACCCCGCCCAGGCCAATGACGAGGTGCAGTACCTGCGTGCGCTCAGCCCGGTTTTTCAGCAGGAGGATGTCGATATCGACCTGAAGATCGCCAAGTTGATGCCCTTTATTACCCGGGTGGCGGATAGCGCGGCTCCGGCCATTGCCGAGGAGGCGCTTCACCTGGCGCGCATCCTGGAAGAAGTACACCCCTCCGAGGCCAAGGCCTATTCCGTGTCTGCCGACTTGCTCTATTACTCCGGCCAACGGGAAAAAGCCCTCGAGAAGTATAAGAAAACCCTGGAACTGGACGATACGGTCTTCCTTGTCTGGGAGCAGATCATGCTTATTTATAAAGAAAAAAAAGAGTACGAAAAACTACGGGAGTTCAGCGAGCGTAGCATGGATTATTACCCCAACCAGGCCATCGCCTATTATATGTACGGCCTGGCCGCCGATGAACTGGGAAACCACGAAGAGGCCCTA
>CAYVVK010000424.1:2977-6108 GCA_964454855.1 uncultured Phaeodactylibacter sp.
TACTGCAACAGGCCCTGCTGATGGCCGGCAACAACGGCCAGCTGGTGCTCGACATACAGGCCCGCCTCGGCCTGGCCTACAACGCCCTGGAGGAATACCAGCGGGCCGACCAGGCCTTTGAATCGGCGCTGGCGCTCAACCCGGAATCTCCTGAAGCGCTCAGCCAATACGCCCTGGCCCTGGCAGAACGGGGAGAACGCCTCGATGAAGCGGAAAAGATGGCCGCCAAGGCCATAGACATCCTCCCCAAATACCCGGAATCACTGGCTGCCTACAGCTGGGTGCTCTACCAGAAAAAGGAATACAAAAAAGCCCGGGACTGGATGGAACGAGCCATGAAGGAAGGAGGCGATGAAGACCCTCATCTGCTGGAACAATATGGCGATGTGCTCTATCAGCTCAACAATACCGAGCAGGCCATCGAATACTGGAAAAAGGCCCGGCAGCTGGGCAATGAGTCCGGTATCCTGGAAAAAAAGATCATGGACCGTAAACTTTACGAATAGGCGGCCCCTTGCAACTTTTTTCCATTTTGTTTCGTCTGTTAGTTAAGATCCGGGGCTTCGACCCTCATCTGTCCACTGAATCTTTTGCGAAAAGCAGCCAACTCAATCAACCTAATCAGCCATGAACCGATCCACTTCTCTGATCTTCTCCCTGCTTTTGATAACAGGCCTTTCTCTTCTGAGCGGCTGTTCGTCCTCCCGCCGGGCCGGCAAAGTGGCCAAAGAAGAGATGAGCTCCGATTACCTGCTGAAGCGCCTGGCCAAACAACGCCTGCAGCCCGACTGGTTTGGCGCACGGGCCAATATAGACTACAACGACGAGTCTATGTCCTTTTCGGCCACCGCCACCATCCGGATGCGGCGCGACAGCCTGCTGTGGATGAGCATCAAAAAACTGGGCTTCGAGCTGGCCCGGGTCCAGGTCACGCGAGACTCCGTTTATGTGATCGACCGCATTAACAACGAATACGCCATTGAAGGGCTGGACTATCTCGCCAGATCCTACGGGCTGCCGGCCAGCCTGAACCTGCTGCAGGACTTTATCCTGGGCAACCCGGTCTTCTTCAGCAGCAAGGGCCTGCAACTGCAGGCCATGGGGCCTTCCTACCACCTCTCCGGGCAAGGCACAGCTATGGAAAGTGACTACTGGATCGACGCCAACAGCTTCATTCTGCGAAAGATGGCCTTCAACGACAAGGAGAATCAGCAGCAGCTCAGCGTACTGCTGGAAGAATACGGACAAAGCCCGGACAATCAGAATTTTTCGTATCTTCGTAATCTTGAAATGGAAAGCCCCTATTCGGGCAAAACCCGGATGGCCCTGAAATTTTCAAAGTTGGAAACTGAGGCCCCAAAGAGCATAAGATTTGAAATCCCAGACAGATACTCCCGCGCCAAATAGAATACTACAGCCGGTAGCCGCCTGCCTCCTGCTGCTGGCCTTCCTGCTGGCCACCCCCCTTCCTGCCCAGAACCGCCGGGAGCTGGAGTCCAGGAGGCAACAGCTGTTGCAGGAGATCAAGGACACGGAGAACATGCTCAGCAAGACCAAAAAGAACAAAGCTGCCACGCTTGATCAGTACCTGGCCCTGCAAAACCAGATCCGTAAGCGGCAGCAGCTCGTCGACAACCTGCGCCAGGAGATCGATTACGCCAATGCCGGCATCGAAAGGGCCAACGAGGTGCTCGGCGCCCTGAGCCAGGATGTAGCCCGGCTCAAGGAAGAGTACGCTACCATCATCCGCACAGCCTACCGCCATAAGCTCAACAACAGCTACCTCCTGTTCCTTTTTTCCGCCGATAGTTTCAACGATGCCTTCCAACGATGGCAGTACCTGAGGCAATACGACCGCTACCGGAAAAAGCAGGCCCGCCTGATCATCGAAACCCAGGAGATGCTAAGCCGTAAAGCCGAGCATCTGAAAGCCCGCCTGAGCGAGAAGGAAGAACTGCTCTCCAAACAGGAACAACAACAACATATACTCAATCGGGAGTTCGAAGATAAAAACCGTATCCTTAAAGAACTTAAGACCAGCGAAGGAAAACTCGTGGCCGAACTGGACAAGCAACAAAAGGCCCACGACGCCCTCAACAAGGCGATAGAAGACATCATCATCGCAGAGATGGCCAATAAGCGGCGGGAAGCTCGCAATACGACCAGCCTGGCAAGCTCCGGCGAAGAAGAAACAGAGGAAGACAACACGCCCCTTTCCAACGAATTTCAAAACAACCGCGGGCGGCTGCCCTGGCCCGTGGAAGGTGGGTACATCACGCGCCGTTTCGGCAAACAGCCCCACCCGCAGATACGCAGCGTACAGATCACTAATAACGGCATCGATATCCGGACTGGCGAACAGTCTGATGTCCACGCCGTGTTTAACGGAAGGGTGGCGGGCATTCAGTTTATCCCCGGATATAAAAATACGGTCATCATCCGGCATGGGAAATACTACACCGTATATTCCAACCTGGATGAACTCTACGTGAGCCGCGATGAAGAGGTATCCACCCAGCAGGCCATCGGCAAACTGGGTAGCGACAAGCCGGAGGTGCACTTCGAAGTATGGCTGGAAAAGAAACGCCTCAATCCTGTGTTTTGGGTAGCACAGCGCTGAGCTGCCGGAACGATTCGCCCTGTTGTGCTGTTTGTAAAAATCAACTAACTTATCGAATTGCCTATGAGTAATGACTGGATAATAGGAGAAAAGGATAGAAAAGGCCTGAAAAAAACGACGGAATACGCCGTGCTGGTCGGCCTGGTGCACCAGATGCAAACCGAGGAACAGGTACAGGAATACCTCGATGAGCTGGAGTTCCTCGCGCTGACGGCCGGGGCGGAATCTAAAAAACGATTCATCCAAAAGATGCCCCATCCCGACCCCCGCACCTTCGTCGGTAAGGGCAAGCTGGAAGAGATCAGCGCATTCATCGAAGCCGACGAAGACATCAGCATGGCCATTTTCGACGATGACCTCACCGGCAAGCAGGTGAATATCCTGGAGGAGGCCCTCAAGGTGAAGATCATTGACCGTAGTACCCTCATTCTCGACATCTTCGCCAGCCGGGCACAAACCGCCCAGGCCAAAACCCAGGTGGAACTCGCGCAGATGCAGTACCTCCTGCCCC
>CAYVVK010000425.1:0-6096 GCA_964454855.1 uncultured Phaeodactylibacter sp.
GGTTGGATCAGGCTGAAGTGGCCGCGCTTGGGCTCGGCATCGCCCCAGCTCTCGAGGAAGTGGTGCGTGGGCGTGATATAGTCACAAAGCACGGCCGTTTCGTTGGGCACCATAGCCAGGGAAACCTTAAGGCCCACCTTTTCACAGCCCGCTGCGAACCGATCGGCATTGGGCACATCATAGGCGGGGTTGGCGCCGTCCATGACGAAGAGCGCATCCACCCTGCCGGCGTTCATATCGCGGATGAGGTTCTGAATATTTTCATCCATGCCCTGGCGCTGCAGAGAAGCTTCGTTGAAGTCGATGGTGCTTCCATAGCTGCCGAGCATGTCATTGATGCCGTTGACCAGTATCTGCTCTCCCACGTTATTAGAACCGGCAACCACCAGAGCGGCGCCCCGCTGGCTGTACAGCTCATCGGCTATCTTCCCGATCTTGGCCGCTTTTTCGCCTTCCAGCTGCGGGCCGCGAACACCAGGTTGGCCTGCTTTCGAAGCTATGGCGTTGTAAAGCGCGATGATGGCGGCGCCCTGCTCAGAAGGCTTCACAAGGATGCGATGGTCGGCATTTGAACCGGTCAGGCTCATATGGCTTTCCACCTGAATGTGGCGCGACATCTGCGGGCGGTTCACATCATTGATCTTCCTGCCCTTAATATAATCCGCGGCGTATTCGACCGGCGAGATCCAGGTACCCAGGAAGTCGGCGTCGAAACTGACGATCACCTTCGCCTTGTCAAAGTGATAGGAAGGTATCACCGGCTGAGCGAAGCTCTGCTGGTTGGCTTCCAGGATGGCCGAGCTGGAAACAGGGTCGTACATGGCCAGCTGCGTATTCGGGTACTTTGCCGTAAAGTCCTGAATGGCCTTTCTGGTAGTTGGGCTCAGGATGGTATGAGAGACAATGCGGATATTGGAACTGGCATTGAGTTTACCCTTGATCTCGTCATCTATTTCTTCCCAGGAAGGCCCTTTCTCGCTGCGGCTTTCGGGCTTGTCCACCCGGCCGTCGGTGATACGGTAGGGGCCATCGAGGCGGCTGGTGTCATAGAGGCTCAGCACACTGGCCTGGGCGCGGGCGCTGGTTCCCCCTTTGGTCACTGCAGAGAGGCTGTTGCCCTCGATCTTGATGGGCCGCCCCTCGCGGGTTTTGACCAGTATGGGGCAGTAGTCGCCTCCCTGCACAAAGCTGGAAGCGTAGTAGGTGGCCACTCCCGGCACGATGTCATCGGGTTTGACCACATAAGGGATGGCGCGCTTTACGGGTATATCACAGCTGGCGGCCAGTGTAGCGGCGCCGATACCGAACCCGAGATACTTGAGGAAGTCGCGGCGGCTGGCGCCCACTTCCATGGTGCTTTCGTCATTGAGGGAGAGATCCGTGAATTCCTGTTGGGCCGTTTTCTGATAGCTTGGGTCGTTAGATAGCTGGCTGGTTCCAATCCAGACACCTTTATTTTTATTCTTCATTTTTTCTTTTTTCAGATTCAACTCGACAGTTACTTGCGCTTGGATGTGAATTAATAGTGACACTTCTGGCATTCCAGGCCGCCGACATCCTCTACGGTCACTCTTTCCCGCTCGCCACTCTTGATCTCTTCGTGGTAGCGCTGGTAAGATTTGTAGTAATCGTTTTCCTGGAACTGTACTTCCGTCTGGCGGTGGCAGTTGACACACCAGCCCATAGAAAGGGGAGAGTACTGCTGCACCACTTCCATTTCTTCCATTGGGCCGTGGCAGGTCTGGCATTCCACCTTACCTACGGAGACGTGCTGTGCGTGGTTGAAGTAAGCGTGGTCGGGAAGATTGTGGATCCGCACCCACTCGATGGGGCCCTGAATTTTTTTCTTGGTATCGTTCGTGAGCGAGGTGACGATGCCTTCCCACTGGTCTTCGATGAGCTTTTCGCCCTTATCATCCAGAGAGCCTTTTTCTTTGACGTAATTATCACCAATCCACTTTTTGAAGACCTCTTCGATCTCCTCCTGGCTCATCTGCTCGTAGTTTTCGATGTACTGGCTGGTGTTGGGGTCCCAGCCGATGGAGGCGTAGATCTTGCTCAATTCCGCCGTCCCGTAGTTGGAACCTACTTTAATGGCGTTGTGGCAGTTCATACAGGTATTGGCGGCGGGGATGACCGAGTGCTTGGAACGGCGGGCGCCGTCGTGGCAATACTGACAGTCGATCTTCTGAATGCCCGCATGCATCTTGTGGGAGAATTTGATGGGTTGCTCCGGCTGATAGCCTTGCTGGCGGCCCAACATGATGGCGTTATTGACCGTGGTATATCCGCCAAGCACCACCAGCGCAAAAATGACAAAGGCGATCAGCCCTTTGCTGGTAAGGATCTCGACCAGTGTCTTGCGGCGGGCAGGAGCCTCTCCTTCCCGCGCCTGCACCATATAGTTAAGGTTGGCGACGATGCGCGCCAGGACGATGGCCAGGATGCCGAGGATCACGGCAAGGGCAATGAACAGAACCGTATTGTCCGGTTTTTCTTCCACGGCAGCAACGCCTTCCGCACCAGCAACCTGCTGCTGAGGCTGGCCGGTTTGCTCATACTGCTGATCTATGTAGGCGAGGATGTTATCGATCTGCTGGTCAGAGAGATTGAGGAAGTTGTTCATCACGGTAGGCTTCCACTCCTCCCAGAGCTCTACCGCCCGGGGGTGCCCCTCCTGAATCATGGCTTGTGACTGGCGGATCCAGCGATACAGGTCTTCCTGGGGATATTCAGCCCAGCGCTCCTGTACGCCGCCCAGGGCAGGCCCCGTCAGGTCGTCCCTCATGTTCCTGGAGTGGCAGGTCGCGCAGTAGTTCCTAAACAGCGTCTGTCCTTCTTCGATATTGACGTCTCCACCGGCGGCGGCAGCCTCAGTGCCATCGCCCCCCTGCTCGTCCTGAGCAAAAGAGGGGAGGGAGAACAGCGCCAATACGAGAAGGATGAAAAATCGGCTAATCAACTGCTTAAATGTCATCTCGTGGTGCTATTTTATATATAAATTCAGCAATTTAAACTGTCATTTTTTGGTCAGCGCAAAGATAATCTTCAGTGCCTTTATTTAACAATAAAACTTAAAAACCCGCAATTATTTAGATGCGATCTAAATAATGGGTTTTAAAGCCGTCATTCCTGCCCCAAACTTTTAATTTACAGCCTTGCCCCGGGCTTGGCAAAAATTCCATGAACCAACCTATGAACAGATATAAATTTCTAAATATGTCAAAAATACTTCAACAGGGCTATACGGCTACCTGCGCCCGTATTGGTGGGTGGGGGTCGTAGCCTTGTAAGTCAAAATCGCTGTATTTAAAGTCAAAAAGGCTCTTCACTTCGGGATTGAGGTGCATGCGGGGCAACGGCCGTGGTTCACGGCTCAACTGCTGCCGGGCCTGTTCAAGGTGGTTGAGATAGAGGTGTACGTCACCAAAAGTATGCACGAAATCACCGGGCTGCAGATCACAGGCCTGCGCCACCATCATGGTCAGCAGGGCGTAAGAGGCGATATTGAAAGGCACGCCCAGAAATACATCCGCCGAGCGCTGATACAACTGACAGGACAGGCGCCCCTCTGCCACGTAGAACTGAAACAGCGTATGGCAGGGCGGCAGTCCCGACTTGGCCATTTCGGGTATCTCCCGGGGGTTCCAGGCGGAAACGATGTGGCGGCGGGAATCAGGATTAGCCTTAATGGCTTCCACCACATTCGCCATCTGGTCAACGCCCTCGAAATTGCGCCACTGCCGGCCGTACACCGGCCCCAGTTCTCCCCAGCGGGCGGCAAATTCCTCATTTTCGCGGATGCGCTCTACGAAAACCTTCAGCTGCGCCTTCCAGTCCGGGCTGTACTTCGGATACTTTTCTTCCAGCTTATTCTCACGCAGCCAGTTCTGATAGGGCCATTCGTTCCAGATGGAAACGCCGTGGAGTACCAGATAGCGAATGTTGGTATCCCCTTTCAGAAACCACAGCAATTCGTGGATCACTGACTTGAGGTACACCTTTTTGGTAGTCAGCAAAGGAAAGCCTTCCTGCAGGCCAATACGCATCTGGTAGCCAAATACACTGAGCGTACCGGTGCCCGTACGATCTTCCTTTCGGACACCATCGTCAAGAATATACTGAAGCAGGTCCAGGTACTGGCGCATAAAAGTTGATCTGTTAGGAAATTAGCTGTTCTATTCGGATAGCCTCTGGGAAAGCAATAGGTGTCGGGTTGGCTGATTATTTGCTAAAGGATACGCAAATTTAACAATGTCTGAGAACCAGCCTAATTCTGAGACGTTAATTTAAAGAATTTTACGTCAAAATCTCACTAGAATGAAAACAAGCGCTCCGCCCAATGTTCTGGCTTTCATTGTTTTATGTCTTTTCTATGGCCATTCCGCCACTCAGGATGACGGCTGGCAACTCAAAAAAGAAACCGACGGCCTGAAGGTCTACCTGCGCGATGCTCCCCATTCAGATATCAAAGAAGTTAAGATCGAAACCATTTTTGACGCCTCTATGGCTACCGTCGTGTCGGTGCTGAAGGACGTGCCCGCCTACTCCCAGTGGGTGTACAAATGCACCACCGCCTACCGCCTCAAGCCCTCCGCCGCCAACTCCAGCCTCTACTACTGCCGGCTCGACTTCCCCTGGCCGCTGAGCGACCGCGACTTCATCGCCCAAAGCCATTCTCATGAAGACCCCGCCACCGGACGGGTATTCATAGAAGTAAAAGGCCTGGCCCGCTATAAAGAACCGACGGAAGGCATTGTCCGCATCCCGGACCTCAGCATCCACTACGAACTCATCCCATTGCCTGAAAAGAAAGTGATGATGAAATACAAGCTCCACTCCGACCCCGGCGGCGCCCTGCCCGCCTGGCTCGTCAACCTCGCCATCGACAACGGCCCCACCAATACGGTGCGGGGCATGCGGGAGATGATGAAGAATGGGAAGTACCGGTGAGTGAAAGATCGAAAATCAAGATCCAGGATTCAAACATCTTCCGTCTCTGGGATTTTTGAGTCTCGACTCTTGATCCTTGATGTTTGATTTGGGGCTAAAGGCCAGGCTGCCATGAGCAGCGCCGCACATCGAAAATCCAAAATCCGCAAATTGCAAATCGCAAATGAGGCTGATTTAGGATTCAGGGATTTAGGGATTCAGACATTTACGATTTGAGCACGAGCATGGCTGCAGGTGAAAAGCTCAAGGGCAGGGCCCACTCAACCAGCATCGGGGGCAGGCAACCGAGATCCGGCGCCACATCATAAATCCTAGATCCCTCAATCGCTCAATCCTCAATAGAGCGGATTTAAGCATTCAGGATCCAGACATTTAGGATTTAGGATTTGGAACCACCTAACACCCGCCAACACTGAAACAACCCCCGAGGCACGTGAAAACACCCCTTCCACTTCCCACCCTTCAGCGGCAATAGCACCTCTCCTCTCCTATTCAGATAGCCGTACCACTCGCCGTACTCCGGATCGGAAAAGCGGGGCCAGGTGTACTCGTGCACTTTTTCGAACCATTCCCAGCAGCGTGGGTCCAGCGTATGCTGGTAGGCTTTGAGCAGGGCCACCAGGCTCTCCAGGTGAACCCACCAGAGTTTCTGGTCCCATTCCAGCTGCTGCGGGGGATGGCCGAGACGGTCCAGGAAGTAGAAGATGCCGCCGTTTTCTTTATCCCAGCCGTATTCCAGCATGTGCAGCGTCCGGTCTTTTGCCGTTTCGATGAGCTTTTTGTCCTTCCGCCGTTCGCCCAGGTCCATCAGAAACCACATGGCCTCGATGGCATGGCCGGGGTTGAGCAGGCGCCCGTCGAAGCTGTCGGACAGGCTGCCGTCGGCGTGGACGTTCTCCAGGGTAAGGCCGCTTTCTCCGTCGTAAAAAGTTTCCGTTACCAGGCGGATGCATTCCTCGATGGTGCGCTCCACCAGTTCCTCTTCCAGCAGGGGCTCGATCTCCAGCGCCAGGTTGCAGAGGATCATGGGCAGGGCGAAGTTCACCAGCGGGCGGGTGCCGGGATAGGCCTTGTTGTACTTCCCCTTGGGGTTGTCCTGCCGTTCGAGGATGTTGAGGAAGGTGCGCTTGGCCAGTTCGGCAT
>CAYVVK010000426.1:0-6090 GCA_964454855.1 uncultured Phaeodactylibacter sp.
GTCATCGGGAGCGCCGTAGACCACACGTTCCAGCTGAGCCCACTGTAAGGCGCCGCATCCACATGGCGGTATGGGCGTCTACGCTGCCGATCGACATGTATTCGGCCAGGCCCTCCACCATCCACAGGGGCAGGTTGCCCAGGTTGCGCAGTGAGGTGGAATCACCCCGGATCACCATGTTGTACTGGAATGCATGCACCAGCTCGTGCCCCAGAACGTGGTGGCTCTGCTGCTTGGACATGGCGAAGGGGAGCACCACGCGGTTCTTGAAAGCTTCGGTCACACCGCCTGTACCTACGCCGATGTTGCCGGAGATGGTATTGGTTTGCTGAAAGTCGGCGTGGTTATTGTAAAGGATGATGGGGTTGCGTGCAACGATGGTATCTTTCAACACCCGTTGGTGCATGTCGTACCAGCGCTCGGCCTCTTCGGCGTATTCTTTCAGCCGGCCTTCATTTTCAAGGTAGTTGTAGATCTCGAAATTAGGGGTTTGATATACCTTGAAGTCAAAGTCTTCGTAATTGGCTTTATTTTTCCCGAAATACTGCGCCTGCAAGCCGCCGGCGGACAGGAGCACGATCAGAAGCCATAAGCCCGCAATTTTCGTTTTCATAGTCTATTCTCTTTTTGTTTGTCAGGAGGATGCAAAGGGAATTCCGGATCGGAAAACATGGATATATTCCCTCTCCGGAGAAATGAGTCTTCGGTTTGTTTTGCCACCCTGTTTTTGGGGGAAAAGACCGATTATCAACCATTTAACAACCGTTAAAGGGTGAAAGTGCGGCCCTTAGTGCACCTTTCTAGTTAAAATTGTCTTAAACCATTTTTTATGGTAAAAGGGCATACATTTCCGGCTTCCGCACCCAACTTCTTTGCCTTTTACAGCGTCTTCTTATCTTTGTTTTTTTTTAACGGCCTCATTCCCTTTGCATGAACTACCTCATTTCTCTGCGCGCAGGTTTCGCCCTGGCAGGTACAGCTCTTGTTTCTCTGCTGTATGCCCAGCCATCCTCCCTGCTCACTCCATTTGAACGGGACAGCAACACCACAGCTACCTATCTGGAAACCATCGCTTACTACGAACAGCTGGCCGGGCAATATCCTCAGCTGCAGTTGCAAAAACATGGGGATACGGACGCTGGCTTCCCTCTTCACCTGGCGGTATTGTCTATGGATGGCAGCTTCACTCCTGAGGCCGCCCGCCTGTCCGGAAAGCAGGTGCTCTTCATCAATAACGCCATACACCCGGGCGAACCCTGCGGGGTAGACGCCAGTATGATGCTGATGCGCGATATCCTGCAAAAGGAAGAGCGGCAGCCCTACCTCGATCAACTGGTCATCCTGGTAGTGCCTTTCTACAACATCAGCGGCGGCCTCAACCGGGGCAGCTACAGCCGCGCCAACCAAAACGGGCCGCAGGCCTACGGGTTCCGGGGTAATGCCCGAAACCTGGACCTCAACCGCGACTTCATCAAGTGCGATTCCCGCAATGCCCAAACCTTTAACCGCATCTTCGCCCAATGGCAGCCCGACGTACTGGTGGATACCCACTCCTCCAACGGCGCCGATTACCAGTACACCATGGCCCTTATTGCCAGCCAGCGAGATAAGCTCAGCCCCCCGCTCAGCGCCTACATGGAGGACAATCTTTTGCCTGCCCTCTACGATGGCATGGCGGAAGCCGGCTGGGATATGACGCCTTACGTCTACGCCCGAGACACCCCCGACAAAGGCATCGCCGGCTTTCTCGACCTGCCGCGATACTCCTCGGGCTACGCGGCCCTGCACCACTGCATCGGGTTCATTACTGAGGCCCATATGTGGAAACCTTTCCCCGACAGGGTGCGGAGTACTTATACTTTTCTGTCTCTGCTGATCAAAGAAATGTACGTGCAACGAAAACCTCTGCAAGAGGTACGGAAAGCCGCCCGCATGCAAACGCTGCAGCAGGATACCTTCGCCATCAACTGGGCGCTCGACTTTTCCCGGGTGGATACCATTACCTTCAAGGGCTATGAAGCCAGGTACAAAAGGAGCAAAGTGACGGGCATGGAACGCCTGTACTACGACCGTAGCGAACCTTATGAGAAAGAGATCCCCTACTTTAAATACTACAAGCCCGCCAGCTCTGTCGTGAGCCCCGTGGCCTATATCGTTCCCCGTGCCTATTCGGAAGTTGTCGAGCGCCTGCGCTGGAATGGGGTGGAGCTGAAGCCCCTGACGGAGGATGTGATGCTGGAACTGGAAATGTACTACATCCGTGATTTCGAGACCGTGGAGTCGCCTTATGAAGGCCACTACCTGCACTCGGGAGTGGAAGTGGAAAAGAAAGTTATGCCCTGGCCTTACCGCAAAGGCGATCTCGTCGTTTTCACCCATCAGCCCGCCCGGCCTTACATCATAGCAACCCTGGAGCCTCAGGCCGCGGACTCCTATTTCGCCTGGAACTTCTTCGACGGCATCCTCATGCAAAAGGAGTACTTTTCCTCCTACGTCTTCGAGGACAAGGCCGCCGAATTGCTGGAGCAGGATCCCGAACTCCGGGAAGCCCTGGAAAAGCAGCGGCAGGAAGATGCTGAGTTTGCCCGCTCTGCCCGGGCGCAGCTGGATTTTATCTATAAGCGCTCGCTTTACTATGAGCCTACGCATCGGCTGTATCCGGTGGGGCGGCTCATAGAGGAGTTGAGCCTGCCGGTGGAGTAGTCAAGCCCTGCAGAACGTATGGATTATCCATACGGCATCTAGCTTAAATTCATTATCTGTCTGTCCGTTTATAAAGGCTAGCGTCCGGTTCAAAAAGTTTCATCTGCCCGGAGGAAAAGCTATAGTCCTTTATTCTTGACGGTTTTATGATTTCATTAATCCTAATAATGTCTTTTCGATTATAGGCATCGATTAATTTTTCGCAGGTTTCAGTTGGCATCGCATCAATAATGGGAACTCTAAGTTTTTTCAAGTTCTGGCTTTGCCATCGAGGATACCCTCCGTTCATCTTATTACCTAACTCTGATAGTTGGTCCTTGACAAAATCTGACATCAGGATGGCGGCCAGCAGTACTAATTTCTTATGCTCTTGGCCGGTAATATAATACAGGTTATGATGTGGGTAGTAATTCCCTCTGTCAATGAACAGGTGAGAGTTGCCAGATATATCCGGTAAGACTATTTTATTTTGCTGGGTAAGTTCAGGCCGGATTCTATCAATAGTCCTGTACCAGTTGGCCGGATTTTTTTTTGAAACGTGGCGTTTGAGTAAAACTTCTTTTTGGGACTGTAAGTAGGCCTTCGCTCTCGGGTATTTTTCCAATTCTATAAGTTTTCCGGATCCTGCGAAAGGGTTTAAGATAAATTTACCACTCCATTTGAATTGGTTACTCTTTAAGTCTTTAGAGGTTAATATCGGCAAGAGCAATTCGCTTTCAACAATTTCGTGAAAATCATTCCTGATGAAAACTTTATCAGCTCCTGTTGCTACTCCAATTCCAATTTTAAAACCTTGGTTGATTATTGTATCCAGATATTTTTCATAGGCTTGGCCCTGCTGAGTACTCATGAACCAATTGTTCGGAGTATTCGTGCTAAGTGTTCTCAAAGGTGCAACAGATTGAGGGAAATGCATTAGTTCCCTGACGTCATTGATCTGATAATATTTGGTTTTTTTTGTCTGCTCCGAATTTCGAATGATGGTTATGGCAGGATATGCTATGACCTCCTCCTCAAATGGATTTATTTTCTCCAGGTCAAGAACCCGATCCAAAGAGAAGTTTAGTCCAATAAATTCCCTCAGTCTTTTCCCGTATTGATTTTTAAGCCATCTATTTGAGCAGATAAATGATAAAACACCATTAGGGGTTAAAATCCTTAAACTTTTTTCATAAAAAGCCACATAGAGGTCACTTCTGTGGGTAAACGTCCCGAACAGTTTTCTATATGTCTTCTTTTGTTTGTCTGGGATGTTTTCATGACGGACATAGGGCGGATTACCTATTACAAGATCTGCACGGTCAGTGTCAGATGTAAGAAAGTCGGCGACATTGATGACTGATCCAGGTAGATTGGCACCAAGTTCTTTAATCCGCGAACCAACTCGCTTTTTCAAGACGATGGATAAATTCTCGTCTATTTCATAAAATCTGATATTTGAAAGGGCCTCTTGAAATGAAAAGTTAAAATTTTTTGAGGATTCAAAAAGTCGGTCAATTATAGATATTGCAAAGGCTCCATCTCCGGCGGCTGGTTCAATAATTTTTATAGAACGCAGATCGCGTGACGGTACATATCCTGCCATGTCAAGCATCGCATTAACTACCACCGGCTTTGTAAGGACCAGCCCATGAAGGTTGCCATTTGACCTTTTTCCATAGATCATTTTTCGAAGTCTTTCAGCTTTCCTTGAATAAATCCCATAAAAGATAAGAGAAATGTATCAAAAGAAAGGTCATCATTGACAAAACCATACTCCATTTTTTTGTCTGTCCAAATTAATGAGGAAGCGGAGTAGTGCCTTTCCTGCATAAGCTTGTGACAAAATATGACGTATCGGTCTAAGTAACTTGTTTCTCGAAACTCAGAACGAACTTTAAAGTATGGCTCTTGTATCCTGACAGTACGAGTCGATCCTTCTGCTTTTTCCACAAGTATAAGATAACCCAGCCAGGGAGGTTGTTTTTGAGGGAATCCTCCTTCTCTAAATGCCGTCCAAAGATCCACAGCACTACCAAGTGCTTCTTCAGTCCTGTTATTAAAGTTATTCCCAAATGAACCTACCTGAGATTTTAGTTCAACAACTGTGATCAGATGGTTTTTTGGCGAGATAATGAGAAAACCCCAGTCTTTAGTTGGGCGAAAGAATCCTGGAAGGCTATTGCTTTTAGTGTAGATACAAGACTCAGGTATGCCTAAGTCTATGGAAACCTGTTTCAATAATTTTATGAAACCGTCAAGCTGTTTACCTCCGGTTACTGAGCTTCTATTCCCCTGGCCGATCTTCTTTTTTCCTTTTGTTGATTGAGAGGATCTGGTTTCCCAAAAGTATTTTATGGCTTTCTCTAACAGGTGCGCGTACTTCTTTGTGGATAGCCTGTCCATTATATATAGGCTGCCAAATCTTTGAGCGAATAGTGTAGGCATAAATATAAGCTTTAAAGTGGCTATTGTGGAGCACCGTTTCCTTAAATTACTTCAATGCCCGTAAATTTACCGCCCGAAAAACTGCTGCCATGTTACTATTCTTCGTCATCGGCTACCTCCTACTCACCCTGCTCATCGGCTGGTGGGCCTCTACCAAAGTCCACTCCACCCAGGACTTTGTGATCGCCGGGCGCAACCTGCCGATGTTCGTCGCGGCCTGTGCCCTGTTCGCCACCTGGTTCGGCTCGGAGACCATCATGGGGGCTTCTTCTGAGTTTGTAGAACACGGCCTGATCGGCGTGGTGGAAGACCCCTTCGGGGCGGCGCTCTGCCTCATCCTGGTGGGCGCTTTTTTTGCCCGCCCCCTATACCGGCTGAACATCCTGACCTTCAACGACTTCTTCCGCATCCGCTTCAGCCGCAAAGCGGAACTGATATCAGCCATCTTTATGGTGCCCTCTTATTTCGGCTGGATCGCCGCGCAGATGGTGGCCATGGCCATCATTCTGAGCACCGTCGCCGGCATATCGACCCTGGAGGGTATTTTGGTTTGCACAACCGTGGTAGTGGCTTACACCTACATAGGCGGCATGTGGGCCGTATCGGTCACCGATTTCATACAGACCATCATGATCGTGGCCGGCTTGCTGGTATTGGCCTATCAGGTGGCGGGCCAGGCGGGTGGGGTGGGGAGGGTGCTGGATTCCACGCCCGAGGGTTTCTTCTACTTTTTGCCGGAGGCCAATTTTTACTCCATCGTGCATTACATTGCCGCCTGGATCACCATCGGCCTGGGGTCCATCCCGCAGCAGGATGTCTTTCAGCGGGTGATGGCGGCCCGCTCGGCGAAGACGGCAGTGGCAGCGTCCTACCTTTCCGGCTTCATGTACCTGACTATTGGCTTTATACCCCTGTTCATCGGCCTGTGCGCCCGCCTGCTCTATCCCGGGGAAGTGGCGG